>NZ_JBFBBY010000168.1:0-15147 GCF_040682875.1 Amycolatopsis sp. NPDC051071
GTCGGACAAGGCTTGCGATCTCGCGGAAGGTCATCCCGAAAGTCGTCTTGTGGGCAAGGGTTTGCAGTACGACCCGTTCACCACCTGAGATCGTCGCGCGACGGTCCATGTTCGATGCGATTCCGTTCATAGTCCTTGTGCTACTCGGATCCATGGGGCCATCCGCCCATGTCCACGTTGCGCTTCTCCATATCGTCCACACGGGACAACCGTTCCGAGACGCGCGCCAAGTGTTCGATCATCCGCCCATAGAGCGCGGACAGGTGGAGCGGTGGAATACTCTCCGGCCCCCACAGGTCAAGCCACCCGGTAAGCCACACGTCCGCGTCTCGTAACAGAAGGCCAGCGGCGGATGAACGCCGCACGTAGCCGCGCGCAGTCTTGACAGTGGCCTGCACGTCCAAGATGTCCCGATGCGCGTCTTCGGTGTACTCACGCGGAAACCACGTGACAACGGGAAGGCTGATCAGCGCGGACCGTGCATTGTGGACAGCCGCAGTACGACGCGCCCGGCGACGGCTAAAATAGCTCATCGCGGAGTCCAGAGCCTCGGAGCCGCACCCCGCACCAAACGAGGCGCCAACGGATCACCCGGCGCTGGCAACGCGAGAAGCGCGCCCACCACGTCAGCAACAGTCCCATCACGCTGCCAGAGCAAACCGCCCGTGTGATCCATCCGCAGCGCGCCCGCGTCCGTCTGCGACCCGACGTGCAGCGCGTCCGCGACACCTTCCGGCCACGGGCGCAACCCCGTCACCTTGATCACGTCACCGTTGGCGTCGCAGGTCGGCATGAACAGCCAACCGGCGTCACGCAGTTCCGCCAACCGTTGCAACTCCGGATACGCCCTGAGCGCGTCTTCGTCACTCGTCGTCACACTGGTGACGCTAAAAGCGATCGAGTGGGGCGAGGGGTACGTTTTGTACCCTCACCCGTTCCGGCTATGCCGCCAATCCCACACGGGAGCAGAGATCCCGGACGTCAGCAGCGCGACCAGTCGGTGGGCGTTTGCGCAGTTCGAGCAGCATATCTCGGGCAAACCCGTTGTATGAGATCGTCTCGCTAGCCACGCGTTGCGACCTCTCAAGCAGGGTCAACGCGCCGATCCGGTCATCCTGCAATGCGTGAACCCGTGCGACTTCGATCAAGTGGCGCCCGCGACGAGCAAGGGACGGGATCGCAACGGCGTCGAACGAGTTGGCCGCGCGCATCGCCTCGCCAGAACGACGAAGCTCGACGCCGAGGGTGACCGCGTGGGCTTTCAACACGCTTTGCGAGAAGGATGTCTGCGTATGCCGGTAATCGGCGCCGAGTCGTTCAGCAACGTCGTTTGCGGCTTCCCAGTGCGCCCACGCTTCGCCGTGGCGGCCACGCCGAGCTTGGACGTAAGCGATCTCCGCGTCGAGAGCAGCGGCCATACCGCGCCAGTCGACCGGTGCGGTATCGAGATACGGGTGTAGTTGCCGCTGAGCGTCGGTGGCGAGGCTGATTGCCTCTTCCCACCGACCAGCGTCGCGGAGAGCCTGCACCATCGCCCACGCGCCCCCAGCGATCACATAGGGGTCGTCCGCTTCCTGCGCCTCGGTCAGTGCGCGGTCGGCGACCAGCCAAACCAACTCTGGCGACGGTTGGTACGCCACGTAGAAGTCCGCCAGTTGGTAGACGCCGGAGAGGACTCGCCTTGCCTCGCGCCGGTTGTCGCTGCGGAGAGCGCGGACGGCATTCTGTGCATCGCGAATCAGGCCGGGTAGCAGTGCGCCAAGTTGGGTTCGGTGATCTGACGACGAATGGCGCACGAGCCATGCGGTACGCAGACGCTCCGCGAGATGCGGAACTGACACAGCGGCAGGAGTGCCACTGACGCGGTACTCGGTCAGTGCGGTTTGCACCTCGGATAGTGCGGAGTGGCGCTGACCAGCATAAACGTTGACCGGGACGGCGTGGCTGTTCCCTGTCAGCACGGCGAGATCTTCAAGTTCGAGGGCCTGCGCGATGCGCAGCAGCATCGGCAGCCTGGGCGCCTGGAGACGTGACGACTCGACAGCTTTTAGCCACTCTGTCGACTTACCCAAAAGACCAGCGAGCACTGGTCGGGACATGCCCACTCTGTCGCGGTAGTGCTTGATCCTCTTGCCAACCGGCATCTCATCGGTCACCGAGACCACCCTCGTTCGCGAAGTCCGCCCCTCCGCGTGCCCTCGGCCCGTCGACCGGGGCGTTCCTCCGCGAAGAGGCACCTTCCAGGGTAGCCGCTGCCCGATCGGGTGACCTAGCACGAGCCCCGGCGAGGCTGGGCAGCGAGCGACCGCGCACCCGGCGAACGGGTACGGGGTCGCTGGTCTTCTCCGGGCGGTTACCGGTATCAAGCTGTAACCCACGTCAACCTTGCGTTAGAACGACCCAAAACACTCACGACCCCCTTCGGAGGCGCGCCGCGTCAGCGCCGGTATCGACGGGCGAGCAACACGCAGGAACCGCTGAGCAGTGCGAGCGCGGTGATCCAGTAGCTGGGCGCGAGAGTGGACCCCGTAGCCGAAATCAGCAGCGTGATGGCCAGCGGGGTGACTCCGCCGAAGAGGATGACGCCCAGGTTGTAGCTGATCGACAGCCCGGTGCCGCGGTTGCGGACAGGGAACATTTCGGCCATCGACGCGGGCAGTGGGCCCGCGTACCAGGCTTTGACCAGACCCATCAGCGCCAACGCCGCCACCAAGGTGACCATCGCCGGTACGGCTCGGATGAGTAGGAAGAGCGGGATGCTGATGAGCGCGATGACGGCGGCGGCCGCGGTGAGCATCCGGGTTCTCCCGATTTTGTCGGAGAGGTGTCCGGCCACGGGGGTGAACACGGTGAGGATGACACCGGTCACGAACGTCGCGGTGAAACTCGTCGACGGGGCCATGCCGAGCTGCCGGATGGCGAACGTCGGCATATAGGTGATCAGGTAGGAGAACCCCGTCGAGATCGCGATCATGCCCATGACCAGCAGAACCCGTGCCTTGTCGTTCCGCAGGAGATTGACCAGCGGGCGCGGCGGTCCGGAGTCGGAGGTGGCACGCGCGGTGGTGAACTCGGGTGAGTCCCGTAGCCGGGTGCGGATGTAGTAGCCGGCCGGGCCGAGGAGCAGGGCGACCACGAACGGCACTCGCCAGCCCCACGCGTCGAACTGCGCGGTGCTCAGGAAGGAGCTCGTGGTCGCGAGCAGTCCGGTCGCGAGCAGGACCGCGAACGCCTGGCTGGCGGTTTGCCAGCTCCCCATGAAGCCACGCCGCCCGGCGTGACTCTCGACGAGCAGTGCGGTCGCGGAGCCGAACTCGCCACCCGCGGAGAATCCTTGGATCACCAGCGCGAGGAGCATCCCGATCGGGGCGAGCACGCCGATCTGGTGATAGCCGGGCAGGATCACGATCAGGAACGAGCCGAGGGTCATCAGCCGGATGGCCACGGTCAACGCCGCCAGCCGTCCGGCCCGGTCGGCGTAGACACCGAGCACCACCGCGCCGATCGGCCGGACAAGGTAGGCGGCCACGGCCGTGCCGAGCGCCAACATCAGCGACGTCACCGGGTTGGCTGACGGGAAGAACTGCCGCGCGATGACGTCGGCGACCAAGGCGTAGGCGGTGAAGCTCAGCCATTCCAGCATGTTCCCGGTCGAGGCGGCCGCGACGACCCGCACTGTCGCGTTCATCGTCGGCCGATGCTGGACAGGACGCTGGCCGCGGTCACGATGCCCTGGTGGAATCGATGGAGTTCGAAGTTCTCGTTCGGCGCGTGGTTGCGCTCGTCGACGTTCGCCAGCGCGACGCCGTAACAGGGCAGGGCCAGACCGTCGGTGAGCGCCGCGATCGGCAGGCTGCCGCCCAGCGCCGGGACGGCCAAAGCCTGCTTCCCGTGTGCCTCGGTCACGCCACGCAAGACGAGATCGGCATACGGCGCGTCCGGCAGGGTTCGGGACGCCTCCATGGTCGCCCCGAACCGCAGCTCGGCATGCGGCAGCTGCTTACCGACGTGCGCGCGGACCGCGTCGATCACTGTCTCCGCCCGCTGACCGCAGGCCAGCCGCATGTCGCACCGGGCAACCGCGACTGACGGGATCACCGTCCGGTGCTCGTCGTTGTCCATACAGGTCAACGAGTTGATGCTGAACGTCGGCATCGCGAGTCGTTCGTTGACAACCGGTGTGCGACCGGCGTCCATCCGGTCCAGTCCCGCTGCCGCCAGCATCGCGGCCGGGTCGATCGGCAGTGCCCGCACCGCATCGATCTCGGCGTCGCTCAAAGGCGTCACGCCCGCGTCGTAGCCGTCGATGGTCACCCGGCCGTCGGATGCGCGCATGGTGGACAGCAGCCACGTCAGCTCCCAGGCCGGATTCGGCGCGACGTTGCCCCAGTTCCCGGAATGCAGTGCGTTGTTCGCGCCGCGCACGGTGATCTCGAAGGCCACGACACCACGCACTCCGAGGCTGACCGTCGGCTCGTAACTGTCGTGCACCGGCCCGTCGCTCCACACCGCGAGATCGGCCGCCAGCTCCTCCCGCATCGCCGTGAGCGTGCCGGTCAGATGAGGGCTGCCGATCTCCTCCTCGCCGTCGAGCAGGACAGTCACCGAACACGGCAGCCCGCCTTGGGTGTCGCGCAGTGCCCGGAGCGCGAGGAGCTGGGCGAGGTGCTGACCCTTGTTGTCGCCGGTGCCACGCCCGTACATCCGGCCGTCGCGAACGCTCGCCTCGAACGGCGGGCTGTGCCATTCCTCCAGCGGTCCCGCCGGCTGGACGTCGTAGTGCCCGTAAATCACCACATGCGGGCTGCCTGCCGGACCCACCGCATGCCCGACGACCAGCGGCCAGCCTCCAGTGTCCACGATTCGTGCGCTCAGCCCGCTGCGTTCCAGCAGCTCCCGCGCGTACGGCGTGGCACGTTCCATGCCCTCTCCCGTGGCGCTCACACTGGGTACCGCGATCCAGTCGGCGAGCTCCCGCTCATGCCACAACCGGTGCCGTTGCACGTATTCCTTGACCGAGTCCACGCCGACTCCCATCGATTTCACTGCATGAAATTGATTTCGAGTATGCAAATCGATTACAGTCCTGTCAATGGCCGGACAGATCGAGCAACCAGCCGCGACGCCTGAAGAGTTGCGCGCGCTCTCCCACCCGCTGAGCTGGCGCATCCTGCGGTTGTGCCTCGACACGGCCTGGACCAACCAGCAGCTCGCCGAACGCCTCGACGTCGCACCCGCCACGCTGCTCCGCAGACTACGAGCACTGACGTCGACCGGGTTTCTCGTGGCAGAGGCCCCCCGGCGCGGGGACAAGGGCGCCTGGGAACATCCCTACCGGGCAACCAAAAAGACCTGGCGCCTCAACCTCGAGCCGCCGAGCGATCGTCACCTCACGGCCAAGGTCGACCTCGCCATCCTGGACGCGCACCGCGCGGAGATCAGCGAGAACGACCCGTCAGTCCCCCAGCACACACGCCGGGCCGTCCTGCGGCTGGAGCCAGGCGACCAGGCGGAGCTGAACAGCAGGGTCGACGCGCTCATCGACGAGTTCGCCGGACGAGAGAAACCCGGCCAGGCACCCATCGCCATCCTCTGGAACGCCGCCGAACGCCACGAGTAGCCCTGAAGCGTCGGGTCTGTCTTCACCCATCCAACACAGAAGGGCCGCCCCTCACGGGACGGCCCTCTTGTGGTTCGTGGATCAGCGTTGCGGCGGCCCGCCCTGAGGACCACCGAACGGACCCTGCTGCGGGAACGGTCCGCTGCCGCCCGGCCCCTGCGACGGCGGCCCCTGGTACGGACCTCCCTGCGGAGCCGACGGCGGCTGGGGCTGCGGCAACTGCACGGGCGGCGGGGCCTGCTGCTGCGGGGGCTCCGGCTCGGCCTTGGGAACCGGACGCGGAGCGGGCGGCTCCTGGCGCGGAGTCGCGACACCCAGTGCCGGAACCTCCTTGCGTGCCACGGCTTCCGCGGCCGCGACGGCTTCGGCGACCTTCGGGTCGCTGGAGACGTCGAACCAGCCTTGGACCTCTTCGTCGTCGAGGTCCGGCTTCTCGACGACCTCCTCCTTCGACGGCTCGTAGCGGAACACGCCATCGTCTCCGGGAGCGCCGAGCGCGCGGGCGAAGCCTTCCAAGGCCTTGCCGTAGTCGCTCGGGATCATCCAGACCTTGTTCGCGTCGCCCTGCGCCAGCTGAGGCAAGGTCTGCAGGTACTGGTACGCCAGGACCTCGGGAGTGGGACGCCCCGCCTTGATCGCCGCGAAGACCTTCTCGATCGCCTTCGCCTGCCCCTGCGCCTGCAGGTATCGGGCGGCACGTTCACCCTTCGCCCGCAGGATCCGCGACTGCCGCTCGGCCTCCGCGCTCAGGATCGCCGCCTGCTTGGCACCTTCGGCCGCGAGGATCTGGCTCTGCTTCTGGCCTTCCGCGGTCTTGATCGCCGATTCACGCTGACCTTCGGCGGTCAGGATCATCGCGCGCTTCTCACGGTCGGCGCGCATCTGCTTCTCCATCGAGTCCTGGATGGAGGGCGGCGGGTCGATCGCCTTCAGCTCGACACGCGCGACGCGGATGCCCCAGCGGCCGGTGGCCTCGTCGAGCACGCCGCGAAGCTGGCTGTTGATCGAGTCACGCGAGGTCAGCGTCTGCTCAAGGCTCATGCCACCGACGACGTTTCGCAGCGTCGTGGTGGTCAGCTGTTCGACACCGACGATGTAGTTCGAGATCTCATAGACCGCGGCCCGCGAGTCGGTGACCTGGAAGTACACGACCGTGTCGATGGACACGGTCAGGTTGTCCTCGGTGATCACCGGCTGGGGCGGGAAGGAGACGACCTGCTCGCGGAGGTCGATCCGCGCCCGCACCTTGTCCAGGAAGGGCACCAGAAACGTCAGGCCGGGAGAAGCCACCGTCCGGAACCGGCCCAGCCGTTCGATCACGGCCGACTGAGCCTGCGGCACCACCATGATCGCCTTGACCACGACGACGACCACGAACAACGCGAGCAGCCCGACGACGATGAACACCACTGTCTCTGACAACTACCTTCCCCTTACGTAGAAACCTGTTGCTGTACGGCCGTCCGGCTCACAGCGCGGCCGCGACGACCGCTGTGGCGCCCGAGATCTCGACGACCGTCACCGCTGTTCCCGGGGCGATCGGTTCCCCGTCGGTCATGCACCGTGCCGACCAGACGTCGCCTGCCAGCTTCACCTGGCCGCCTTCGACGTCCACAGTGGACACTACTACCGCTCGCGCGCCGATCAGCGCCTCGATGTTGGTCTTGATGTCCGGCCCGGAGAGGAACCGGCGCTTGAGGGTCGGGCGGACGATGGCGAGCATCCCGACCGAAACGACGGCGAACACCGCGACGTCGATGAACGGGTTCCCGGTCAACGCGGCCGAGCCCGCCCCGAACAGGGCTCCGACACCGACCATGAGCAGGAACAAGTCACCCGAGAGCAGTTCGGCGATGATCAGGAGGATGCCGACGATCAGCCAGATGAGAGCGCCTGTCATGCGTTCATGCTCCCAGATCGCGCCGATTCATACCGAAGAAGCGAAACCGACGTGACCGACGCGTGACCTTGAGTGACCTCGCGCAAAGCGGGCATTCAGGACTCATCGCCAGGGTCGGAGACGAAGTCGATGAGCCGTTCCACCGCTCCGATCAGCGGTGTTTCCAGATCCCGGTAGCTGCCGACCGCCGACAGGATCCGCTGCCAGCCCTCGTACGGTTCGCCCCAGCCGAGCGTGTCGCAGACACCCTGTTTCCACTCCATGCCACGCGGGATCTTCGGCCAGGCGCGGATACCGACGACCGACGGCTTCACGGCCTCCCAGATGTCGATGTACGGATGCCCGGTGATCAGCACGTTCTCGTCACGGATCGCGTCGACGATCCGGGATTCCTTGCTGCCCGCCACCAGGTGGTCGACCAGCACCCCGAGCCGCCTGCCGGGCCCGGTACCGAACTCGCCGATCCGGCCGGAGAGCACGTCCACCCCATCGAGTGGTTCCACCACCACGCCTTCGACCCGCAAGTCATGACCCCAGACCCGCTCGACGAGTTCGGCGTCGTGCTTGCCTTCCACCCAGATGCGCGAATCACGCGCGACGCGGGCCTTGTGGCCTTGGACGCGGACCGAGCCGGACGCGGAGATCTGCCGGGCCGGCGCCTGCGAGGCGACCTTCGCGGGTACCAGTGTCACCGGTTTGCCTTCGAGCAGGAACCCGGCCGGGTTCAGCGGGAACACCCGATGCTTGCCGTGCCGGTCTTCGAGCACCACATTGCCGTACTCGATCTTCACCACGGCACCGCAGTACCCGCTGGCCGGGTCCTCGACCACGAGCCCCGGCTCGGCGGGTACCTCGGGGATTTTCCGCTTACGCGGGCCGGACAGCACGTCGTCGTACGAATGGGGGCGCACGGCGGACGACGCTAGCGGTGCCTGCGGTCAGCGTCGCCCCGCCACGCCGGTCAGGCCGCCATCCGCAGCATCGCTTCGACGAACGGCGTCCGTTCACCACGTTCGAGCGGGCGCATCACGAACAGCGGCGACAGCGCGACGCACCACGCCCGGACGCGCTCGGCGTCGAAACCGGGCAGATGCGGCGCGAGGGCGTCGAAACCGTCTTCGAGGGTGCCGCCGTTCATCATCGGCAGGGTGACCCAGTCGGCCAGGTCGAAGAACGGGTCTCCGACGCTCGGCCGTGGGTCGATGGCGACCGCTCCCCGGCCGGGCCCGCCGTCGAGGACGTTGCCCGGGTGCAGGTCGCCGTGCACGATCGAGTTCCCTCCCCCGCTGGCCGCGAGGTCGAGTGCCCGCCGCCGGGCACGATCGAGGGTCTCCATCGGCAGGGAGACCTCCGCCACGGAACCACGCAACCCTCGCTCGGCGAGGGTGTACATCACCGTGACGCGGTCTTCGAGCGTCGAGAAGCCGGAAGGCGGGGTCACCGAGTGGATCTGGGTCAGCAGATCACCGACCTCGGCCCACGGGACGTCCACCCCCGGCTCCCGCAGCTGCGTACCGGGATCGATGCCTTCCATCAGGATCGCCCCGTCGGCGAGTTCGGTGGCGAGCACCTGAACGACGCGAGAGCAGCCGTCCCACGCCCGCAACGCCGCGGCCTCGGATTCGGCGATGGCCTGATCGGGGGTCAGCTTGAGAACCTTCTTGGCGCCGTCGTCCCCGGCACAGATCAGCGTGCGGCCGGTGTTGCCCGGTTTGGCGTCGACGACGGTGAGACCCCACTGCTTCGCCAGCTGGGCCACGAGGGCGGGCAGCTCGTCGCACCAGCTCGCGACATCTTCACCGAAGCGCTTGATCAGGCGCGCACGGGCCTGATCGTCCAGCACGTTCAGAACAGCGGCCACGGGATCGCACGCCAGTCGTCCCCCGGCTCCGGGAAAACTCCCTCCGCCAGGAGTACGTCGGTCCGCTCGGCGAGCGCACGGATCTCGAACCCGGTGAGGTGCTCACTCAGCGCTTCCCCGAGTTCGCCGTCCAGCTTCTCGCGCAGGCCACGCAGCTTGCCGGCCTCGGCGTCGGTGAGCCGCTCACCGATCCAGCCCCACAGAACCGTCCGCAGCTTCGGGTCGGTGTGCAGGCAGATCCCGTGATCAACGCCGTAGACCCGGCCGTCCGCGCCGGCGAGCACATGGCCGCCCTTGCGGTCGGTGTTGTTGACGACGATGTCGAGCACCGCCAGTTCCCGCATGTCCACCCGGTTCGCGTGCGCGAGCACGGCGGGCTCACCGTCACGGTCGTGCGCGTGGAGCACGACACGCCAGTCTTCCGGCACCCGCTCCGGCGAGCGGACGTCGACCAGTTCCTCTTCGGTGGTCTCGATCCACAGCTGCACCATGCCCGGACCGAACGGGCCGTCACGCAGCACGGTCGGCGGGATCGCGCCGAGACCGGAAGCGTCGGCGACCATGGCCGTGGCGACCTCGCGGCCGGCGAGCGTCCCGTCGGGGAAGTCCCAGAGCGGCCGTTCACCGGACACCGGCTTGTACACGACGTTGCCGGTGACGCCGTCGAGTTCGATCTTGCAGAACAGCGTCACGTTGGAGGCGTCGACGAGCCTGCCTTCGACGTCGATCTTGCCGCGCGTCACCAGTTCCCGTGAGGTCTCCGTCACCTGGTCAGTCCTCGAGGACGTCGACGTCGCGCCGGTACCCGTTCTGCCGCGGGCAGATATGCCCCGCCGGGTCGAGCGGCTCGGCGCACAGCGGGCACGGTTTGCGGCCGGCGTTGACCACCCGGTCGGCACGTTCGGCGAACGCGCGCGCCGCACCCGGGGTCAGGAAGACGCGGACGGCGTCCGGCCCCTCTTCGGTGTCGTCCAGAACGACCGTTTCGTCCACCTC
The DNA here is from genome assembly GCF_040682875.1 of Amycolatopsis sp. NPDC051071. Lineage (NCBI taxonomy): Bacteria > Bacillati > Actinomycetota > Actinomycetes > Pseudonocardiales > Pseudonocardiaceae > Amycolatopsis > Amycolatopsis sp. NPDC051071. The sequence goes on from NZ_JBFBBY010000168.1 coordinate 10,378, forward strand.
GCCCTCGGTCATCGCGAGCAACTCGATGACGACGGCGCTGCTGTCGGCGTCCCAGCCGAGACCCATGGTGCCGACGCGGAACTCCTCCTCGACCGGGACGGTCAGGGGGTCGACGTCGAGCAGTTCGTCGGGCGCGTCATCCGGTACGTCCGCGCCGAATCGGCTGGCGACCTCTTCCAGCAGCGAACCGAGCCGTTCGGCCAGGACCACGACCTGCTGTTTTTCGATCGTCACACTGATCGTGCGGACGTCCTCGGACGCCTGGAGGTAGAACGTGCGGTCGCCTGGTTCCCCGACGGTCCCGGCAACGAACCGGTCGGGCTGGCGGAAGACGTGGATTACGCGCGACATGACACCTTGACCCTAGGCCACGGCCCGATGATCGGCATCCGCCGCCCCACTGGTTCGAGGTAATCTTTCCCGCCGAGAACCCCTCAGCGCTGTCGCCGTAAGCGAAACCGCCAGGCGGAGCGGCCCGCGACCAGTGTGCCCCGGGCCACCGAGGGCAAAGGGGCGAACCTAGTCTTCTGCTGTGGTTGAGATCGCCCCTTACGGCACCTGGACGTCTCCCCTGTCGGCCGCCGCAGTCGCGGCCTCGGGAGTCAGCGCGCAATGGCTCGCAACAGTCGGGAACGAGGCCTGGTGGGCCGAAGCGAGAACCGGTGAAGGCGGCCGCGTCACCCTCGTGAAGGCACACGCGGACGGCACAACCGAAGACGTCCTTCCCGCTCCGTGGAACGTCCGGAACCGGGTGCACGAATACGGCGGCCGTCCCTGGCTGGTGATCGACGACGTCCTCGTGTTCACCCACTGGGCGGATCAACGCGTCTACCGCCGCGACCTGACCACCGGCGAAACGACCGCGCTCACACCGGAACCCGGGACCCGGCACGGAATCCGCTACAGCGACCTCCGGCCCGGCCTCGACGGCGAGGTGTGGCTCGTCCGCGAACGCAGCACCGGCCCGCGCCGCACCGACATCTCCCGCGACCTCCTCGCGCTCCCCCTCGACGGCGGCCAGGAACGCGTGCTGACGGCGAGCCACCACTTCCTCACCGCGCCGCAACTCTCCCCCGACGGCGCACGGGCGGCCTGGCTCGGCTGGAACCATCCCGCGATGCCTTGGGACGGCACAGAACTGTGCGTCGCCGAGATCCGGGAGGACGGCACGTTCGGCCCACACCGGGTCCTCGCCGGCGCGGCCGACGTCGCCGTCTGCCAGGTCGAGTGGGAGTCCGCGGAAAGCCTCCTGGCGCTGCTCGATCCGGACGGCTGGTGGAATCTGCACCGCGTCGGGCTCGACGGCGGGATCACGAACCTGGCGCCGGTGGAGCGCGAAATCGGCGGCGCGCTGTGGAAACTCGGCGCCCGCTGGTTCACGCCGCTCGGCGGGGGCAAGTACGCGGTCCTGGCTTCTGGCAAGCTCGCCGTCCTCGACGAAGCGACAAGGGAAGTGACCCCGGTCGCGGCCGCCGCCGAGCTGACCGCGTGGTCCGCCAACGGTTTCGCCGTCCACGCGGGCGGGATCGCCGGCGTCGCCGCCGGGCCGGAACGCGAAGCCGCGGTGGTGCGGGTCGATCTCGACGGCGGGCCGGTGACCGAACTCGCCTCGGCGCCCGAGGCGCCCTCCCCCGGTTACCTCTCGACGCCCGTCGAGCGGATCTTCAAGACCGAGGACGGCGACCGGGTCCCCGCGTTCGTCTACCTGCCCGCGAACGCCGGCTTCGCCGCGCCGGACGGGGAACGGCCACCACTGCTGGTGTACCCGCACGGCGGGCCCACCGGCCGGGACAGCGCGGTGCTCGACTTCGAGATCGCGTACTTCACCAGCCGCGGCATCGCCGTCGTCACGGTGAACTACGGCGGCTCGACCGGCTACGGGCGCGCCTATCGCGAGCGCCTTCGCGAACAGTGGGGCATCGTCGACGTCGCGGACTGCGTCGCGGTGGCCGAAGCACTCGCCGCCGAGGGCACCGTCGACGGCGACCGGCTCGCGATCCGCGGTGGCAGCGCGGGCGGCTTCACCTCCGCCGCGTCGCTCACCACCACGACGACCTACCGCGCGGGCACCGTGATGTACCCGATCCTCGACCTCTACCAGTGGACCGGTGACGGCGGCGAGACGCACGACTTCGAGTCCCGCTACCTCGACGGCCTCATCGGGCCGCTGCCGGAGACCGAGCAGCGTTACCGGGATCGCTCGCCGATCACCAACGCGAGCACCCTCGCCGGACCGCTGTTGTTCCTGCAGGGCCTGGAAGACGAGATCTGCCCGCCGGAACAGGCGGACCGGTTCGTTGCCGGGCTGGCGGGGCGCGGCATCGACCACGCCTACCTGAAGTTCGACGGCGAGCAGCACGGTTTCCGGAAGGCGGAGACGATCGTGGCCGCGCTCGAAGCGGAGTTGTCGTTCTACGGCCAGGTCTTCGGCTTCGAAACACCCGGCGTGCCGAAGCTCGGGTTGAGCCGGTGAGGCCGCCGATCATGCGGCCGGGTGACACAATCGCGTTGGTCGCGCCCGCCGGGCCGGTTCCCGCGGAACTCGTCGAGAAGGCACTGCCGGTGCTGCACGGGTGGGGCGTCGAGGTCCGTGTCGGCGACTGCGTCCGCGCGGCGCCCGACGGCTACCTGTCCGCTTCCGACGAGGCACGGGCCGACGAGTTCACCCAAGCCTGGCTGGATCCGGGCGTCACCGGTGTCCTCGCCGCCCGCGGTGGATACGGCTCGCAGCGGATGCTCGATCTCCTCGACTGGGACGCCCTGCGGGCGGCGGGCCCCAAGATGCTCGCCGGTTCCAGCGATGTGACCGCGTTGCACCGCGCCGTGAATGTCCACTTGGGACTGGAGACGTTGTTCTCCCCCATGCCCGCGAGCGTGTTGTTCGACGCTGTCGCCGCCGAGCACCTGCGGCTGTCCTTGTTCGAACCGGACGGGGTGCGGACGATCTCGTCGCCGACCGCGTCGCCACTGGTGCCCGGCACCGCGACCGGCACCCTCGTCGGCGGCAACCTCGCGCTTTTGGCTTCCGGGCTCGGCACTCCGGAACAGGGCTCGGCGCGGGACTCGATCGTCTTGCTGGAAGACGTCACCGAACGCGTGTACCGGATCGACCGGCTGGTAACCCAGTTGCTGCGCTCCGGCTGGTTCGACGGTGTCCAGGGGATCGTGCTGGGCTCGTGGGAGGCGTGCGGTGACCCCGAGGCGATCCGGGACCTGATGCTCGACCGGCTCGGGCGGCTCGACGTGCCGATGGTGTGGGACTTCGGCTTTGGGCACGTCCCGGCGTCACCGACCATCCCCCTCGGTGCGCGGGCCACCCTCGACGCCGGCCTGGGAACGCTCACGATTTTGCCATAACGGCAACGGAACTGGCGGTTTCGGCGAGGTCACGGGCATCGTTTCGGCTATGGACTCCACACAGCAGTTCTGGGAAGACTTCTACCGGGACAAAGACCAGGTCTGGAGCGGGAAGGCGAACCCGCTCCTGGTGCGCGAGGTCGCTTCGCTGACGCCGGGCACCGCACTCGATCTCGGCTGCGGCGAAGGCGGCGACGCGATCTGGCTCGCCCAGCAGGGCTGGCGCGTCACCGCCGTCGACATTTCGGACACCGCGCTGAAACGCGCCGCCCGGCACGCGGCCGAGGCAGGCGTCGACGGCATCGTCTGGGAGCGGCACGATCTCACGGCGTCACTCCCCGAAGGCCGGTTCGACCTCGTTTCGGCGCAGTTCTTCCACTCACCCGTCGAAGAGAACGGCGCCCGGGACAAGGCACTCCGCCGCGCCGCCGAGGCCGTCGCGCCGGGCGGCACCCTGGTGGTCGCCGGGCACGCGGGCTGGCCGACCTGGCTCGACGAACCGCCGCACGAACACATCCACTTCCCCACCCCCGCCGAGGTCCTCGAAGCACTGGCGCTGCCAGAGGACGAATGGACCGTGGAGTTGCAGGATCTGGTCACACGCGATTTCCCGGGTCCGGAAGGACAGGAAGGCACGCGCTCGGACAACGTGCTCCGTGTTCGCCGCTCGGACTAGGTACCGTTGCGGGCATGCGGTTGACGCCGACAGAAGCCCGCGCCCGATTCGAGGGCCAGCGGATCGCACGCCTGGCGACGACAGGCTCGGACGGCGCCCCCCACCTGGTGCCGGTGACGTTCGTCGTCGAAGGCGATTCGATCGCCTTCGCCATCGATCACAAGCCGAAGAGCACGACGGCGTTGCGGCGGCTGAAGAACATCGCCGAGAACCCGGTGGTCGGCTTCCTGACTGACCACTATGACGAGGACTGGGCCGAGCTGTGGTGGGCGCGGGCGGACGGCGTCGCGCGGGTGCTGACCGATCCGGCGGAGCAGGCACTGCCGGTGCGGTTGCTGCGGGAGAAGTATCCGCAGTACGAGGCTCAGCCTCCCCCGCACGCTGTCGTGAGTGCTCTGGTCCACTCCTGGAGTGGGTGGCGGGCTTCCTAAGCTGCTTTTTTGGCTTGTTGCCGTTCTATGGCAACAAGCCTGTCGCGAGGATGTATAGGGCGTTATACGGTTAGCTCGGGTTGGGCGTTCTGTCCGTGAAGGCCTCCTTCCCTTCCCTCAGGGTCAATGCCAAGGACTCAGGCAGCTCTGGGGCGGCTCCTCAGACCGTCCACAGAGGACGCCACTCAAGGAGAAATGTCCGCTTGCATCTAGTTTGACCGTACCCTCAAGTACATGAAGGCCCCCTTCCTTGCGCCAGGCGCAAGGAAGGGGGCCTTCATGTACTTGACTGACCGAGTCAGCACG
>NZ_JBFBBY010000169.1:0-15038 GCF_040682875.1 Amycolatopsis sp. NPDC051071
GTGATTTGGGTCGTTAGAACGACCCAAATCACTCACGACCTCCAGGAGTTCAGCGCGCCCCACTCCCGATCCGCCAGGCCGACAGGCCGATCCCGCTCGAACCGATCCCACTCGGCTTGAGCGAGAACACCGGCGGCTCGGGAGTGCGGCCGCGTTCCAGCTCGTGCGCCATATACCGCACGCATTTCCGGTGCCATTCCAGGATTCCGGACATCCAGTACTTCAGGTTGTCCGCGTACCGGGTCAGCACCGCGCGGAGCTCGTCGTCGAGCCCGAGGTCGTCGCACATCCGCGGCAGGTCCTCGTCCGCGAGCTGTTCGAACTGTTCCATCCGCGCGTTCATCAGCCGGGCGGTAATGTCCCTGGCCGGTAGCCGATCCACGGCCAGGAACTGCTCGACGACGTAGACGAGGTTGTGCACTTCGCCCTCGTATTCGATCTCCTTCTGGTACGAGAACAGGTCATTGGTGAACGCCGCGTAGTCCTGCGCCGCGGTGTCGAGTTCGTACAGCACCCGGTTGTGGTAGATCTCCGGCGGCACGACGTCGCCGAGCTGGAGCCTCGAGAGGCTCTTCGTCAGGTCGGAACCGAACGTCCGCCGCCGCATCTCCACGTAGTCGACCGGATCGGGGATCCGGTTCTGCGCCTGGTTCGCCACTTCCCAGACCCAGCTCGCGGTCATGCTTTCGACAGCCCTCCGAAAATCCGCCCGCGCCTGCGGTGCCAGCGGTCCGGCCGTGCGGTTCCACAGATCCACGAGGCCGCGTTCGACCGGGTTCGTCGGCTCCGGCACGGGTTCGCCGTCGAGCGGCATGAACAGCGAAAGCCGGTCGCTGCAGAATTTCGCCGCGACGGCGTCCCGCTTCAGGCCGAAGATCAGCGGGAAGTAGTCGTCGCCGTAGGTGCCCCACGCGAGCCAGTCCGACGACAGTTTGAGCTGGTCGAGGTCCGAGTCCGCGTGGATCATCGCCGCGCAGTGCGGGAGGTCGAAGCCACGGAACCGGCGCTCGTCCCACACTCCACCGTGCTCGACGCCGGGGAGCGAGTCGAACATGCCCATCTCCCTGGCCCAGCCGGGGGCGTACTCGCGGGCGGCGGCGAGATGCGGGCTGGTGCGGATCGGGTACGGCATGCGGAATTCGGGCAGCGGCAGCTGGCCGACCGGGGCGAACGGCGCGGGCGACCGCTGCCGGGTCCGCTGGACCAGCCCCAGCCGGTTCGGCGAGAGCCGCAGCGACTCCGTGCCGAGTCCCGTCGGGCCGTCCAGCAGGCCGCCGTTCGCACCGGAGACCGTGCCTTCGTTCATGTACCGGCTCGACTTCGCGTGCCATTCGTGGCCGCCGGACTGCCAGTCCTGCAATCCCTTGACGTACAGACCGATCCCGATCTGCTCGGACAGCGGGACGTCGTGTTCGACCAGCAGCGCGGGCACCTCGACGAGCGCGGTGTTCTCGAACTGCTGCAGCCGCGAGGTCAGCAGGTCGTTGGTGAGTTCGGCGGCCTCCTGCGTCGAGCAGTCGAGGAACTTCTCGAAGACGAGGACGGCGTTGGAGTTCTCGCCCTCTTCGCGCACTTCGCGCTGGTAGGAAAAGAGGTCGTTACGCAGGTGGACGGCGTCGGCGAAGGTGTCGCGAAGGACTTCCATCGGCCTGGTCGCGGCGACTTTGTCCGGCACTTCGGCGCCAACGGCGTACTCGATCAGGTTGGCCGACCACGGCGCCCCGCCGACGCGACGGCGCATCTGGATGTACTCGATGGGGTTCGCGATCCGGCCCCGGTCGATGTTGTCCAGTTCCCAGAGCGATTCGACCATGAGGTTGTGCGTACTGGTGACGAAACGCCGCCGCCACTCTTCCGACATCGACGGAATGGTGCGGGCCCAAAGGTCCTTGAGCCCGGCTTCGGCGGGATTCTCCGGCTCCGGCGGCGTCTCCCCGGGTCCGGTCATGAACAATTCCAGCCGGTCGAGATAAGCCTTCGCCCCTTCCGTATTCCGGGTGTACTTGAATTGCGCGAGGAAATCGTCGTCGAAGAAGAACACCCAGACGTACCAGTCCGTGACCAGATCGAGGGACGGCCCGTCACAGTCCGGATGGGTATGCGCGCAGAGCAACGCGTAATCCATCTTCGCCAGTGCCTGCTCGGTCCAGACGACGCCGCCGGACGGGGCGGGCGAATCGAGCATGCCTCTTTCCCTCGCCCAGGCCATGCTGTGTGTCCGCGCCGCCTCCAGATGCTGGTTGATCCGCGCCGGATGCGGTACGTAGAACTCGGGCAAGGTGAAAGCCTGCATCTGCGGTTCGCCTTCCGGACGGACGTCGAGGACAGTTCGACATTTCCAGCAGCCGACCTCCCCCGGCAACGGCCACCCGAGCGATTCCGTGTACCAAGGAGTGAACCGTTTCAGTCAGCGCCAAAGGGACGCGGAATCGATATACGGTTCGAGAAGTCCCGTCAATATCGTGTCGCCGTTTCCGTTCAGTTCGTCTTCGGCGATCCGCCGCGCGACACCGACCAGGAAATCGGCGACCTGCACCCGAGGATCGGTCCGCGAGTCCACGAACTTCAGCCCGGCAAGACCCGGGCTCGACTCGATTTCGGCGAGCCGTTCTCCCTTGAGCGACGGCTGTTCGTCGTGGACGAGGAAGACCGGCTCGCCGTCCTCGCTCCAGTACTCGACGGCGCGGAGAACCGCGGGCACCAGGGGATCGAGCACCTTCGCGCCACGCAACTTCGCCGCCTTTGCCCGCAACTCTTCGGTGTCGCCCACCATCGTGAAGAACGATCCGGCCGCCGGATCCCGCCGGTTCCTGGTCCGCAGCACGTCGTTGAACGCCGCCAAAAGCTCGTCGCCGGGCAGGGCTTCGCCGCCGACGAGTTCGCGGAGTTCGTTCGCCAGTAGCAGTCTCTTGTCCACGAGGTACACGTGGGCGCGGCCGCGGACCGGGCCCAGCGGGCCGAGGAACCATTCGAGGACCCGCCGGTGCTTGGTGCGGAGCAGGTGGTTGGCCTTGTACTCGACCGCCGGCGACCGGATCCGGCGACGCAGTTCCACCAGGCATCCGGCGGCCTCTTCGATACTCAGCCGGACCCCCGCGTGCGCGAACACGTCGGTCTGCCCGCCGATCAGCTTCTCGCCCTCGGACCCGGACTCGTCGCAGGCGATCTCCAGGGGCACGAAGCGGATACTGCCCGATCGGACGGGCGTCGTCGACCTACTTACGCGGGTTCCGGCAGCGGTTCGCCGGTTTCGAGCAGCGTCTTGAGGCTGGACAGGATCGACGGCCAGCCACCGTTGATCATCTCCAGCGCCGTGCTGCCCGGCTCGAACCCGTCGTGCACGACGGTCAGCTTCACCGTGTCGCCGGTGGGCTGGAGATCGAACGTCACCTTCGACCGCGGCTCGGCCGCGAGCTTCGCCGCCACGTCGTCGTCGAGCCCCACGGACTTGGCGAACTCGGGTGTGAAGGTGTGCCACGTGTAGGAGAGCCGCCGGTACGGGTCGGATTCCAGCACCACCTGCTCGGCGTCCTCCAGCCGCACGCCGAGCTGATCCCAGGCCATCGTGGACCCGGGCTTCCAGTCGGAAGTGAACTCGCAGCCCCAGTACTGCTTGGTGAAGACCGGGTCGGTCAGCGCCCGCCAAAGCCGCTCCGGCGTCGTCTTGATGTAGCTGGTGTAGACGAATTCGGTGGTACCCATGGGTTCCTGCTCCAATGCCTTCTTCAGATCGGCGAGCGCGTCGACCCGGCCCTGGTGGTACCGGTCGATCCAGCGCTCGGCGATCGCGTTGATCGGCTCCGCGTTCACGTAATGCAACTTCTCGCGGCCACGCCACACCGTGGTCACGAGATTGGCCGCCTCCAGCACGGCCAAATGCTTGCTGACCGACTGCCGCGCCATGTCGAGCCCGGCGCACAGTTCGCGCAGGGTCTGCCCGTTGCGGGCGTTCAGGTCGTCGAGCAACCTGCGGCGACTGGGGTCGGCCAGCGCCTTGAACACCTCGTCCATGTCGCCTTTCTGATATGCAGCCGTTCAGCTGCCTTTGACATTAGGCAGCCGATCGGCTGCATGTCAACGCCGGCCACGAAAGGTGACAAATGATCATGTTTGCGTCACCGTCCGAGACCTGCCATAATCGAACACGTGTTCTACTCCATCCCCAGACCTCGCTCAGCCGTGGCTGAAGCACGAGTGCGGCTCGAAACACCTACGCTGAACCCCATGAGTGATCGGTGGGACGACGCGGAACGCGCCGCGCTGGTCGCGCTGTTGCGCACCCGCCCCTCCGGCCTCTCCTGGCGGGACCTCGCACACGAGGTCGAGCAGCGGGAAAGCGCGCTTCGAGTCTGGGAAGAACACCATCCCCCTGGCTTGTTCGACGAAACCACCCAAAGCTCAGTGCTGGACGAAGCCCAGCGTGACGTCCGCTCGTGGCATGAACTGGGCTTTCTCACGTTCATGGACGAGCTTTACCCACCCCAGCTCCGGGAGATTCACGACTTCCCACCCGTCCTCTTCCATCAAGGCACGCTGCCGACGGAGGAAACCGGGATCGCCGTGGTCGGTTCTCGGCGGGCGTCGGATCTGGGACTGCAGATCGCCCGAGCCGTCGCCACCGGTCTGGCCGATCGGGGTATCGCGGTGATCTCCGGCCTGGCCAAGGGTATCGACACGGCGGCGCACACAGCCGCCCTGGACGCAGGTGGCCGGACAGCGGCGGTGATCGGCACCAGAATCACCCGCCACTATCCCGCGGAAAATCGGGAACTGCAGGAGCGCATCGCGGCCGAAGGAGTCGTGATCTCACAATTCTGGCCGGATGCCGCGCCGACGAAACAGTCCTTCCCCATGCGAAACGCCGTAATGTCGGGATACAGCCGCGCGACGATCGTCATCGAAGCGGGAGAGCACAGCGGTGCCCGGATTCAAGCGCGTCAAGCCGTCGCACACGGACGGCCGGTCATCCTCACGGATCTCGTCGTCCACAACAACACGTGGCCCGCAGACCTGATCGATCAGCCCGGCGTCCACGTCGCGAGCAGCACGGCCGAGGTCATCGCGGCCGCCGAGCAGGTCGTCTCCGGCCCCGCCGAGATCACCCTCATCGGATGACCTGAGTCGCCATTGAGCTTCACGTACTTGACCTTGACACTGTGACAAGGTCTTCACTGGGTGCAGGAGGTGGTCCCCGTGAACTCACCACACACGTATTCGCAGAACACCCGCCTGCTCGACGCCTTGAGCGCCGAAGACTCGTCGGTGCGGCTCCAGGTGGCCCTGGCGGCCGGTACGCACCCCGACCCTGGCTTCCTCGAGACGCTCATGGAGCGGAGCGCGATCGAGCCGGACTTCTTCGTGCGGGACATGCTCGTCTGGGCGTTGACCCGCCTCTCGCCGGAGATCACGGTGCCAAGACTTCGTGCGGAGCTCGGTTCCGAGCGCGCTCAGGCCCGAAGCCAGGCGTTGCACACGCTGTCCAAGATCGGGGACGGGAGTGTGTGGCCCGCGATCACGCGGTCGTTGCTGCACGACGCCGACGACGAGGTCGCGCGAAGCGCATGGCGTGCCGCCGTCATTCTCGTGCCCGACGGCGGACGGGAAGAGCTGGCCGCGGAACTGGCCGCACAGCTCGGTCGCGGCGACCGGAAGGTGCAACTGAGTCTCAGCCGGGCACTCGTCGCGCTCGGAGACGTGATCGAGTCCGCCCTGCTGCCAGGACTGGCGAGCGACAACCCGGAGGTGCAGGCGCATGCCCGCGCCACCGAGCTGCTCCTGCGCGACCCGGATGCCGCTTTCGACTCGGCCATCGACGACGCGAAACGGCTCCACGCGCTCGGCCCGGACCGGGCATAGGCGGCGGCGTGCTGATCGGTGAGGTGGCCGACCGCTCGGGGGTGAGTGCCCGGATGCTCAGGCACTATGACTCACTCGGGCTGGTGCGTCCGACAGGCCGCACCGTGGGTGGCTACCGCGAGTACTCCGCCGAGGATATTCGCCGGATCTTCCACGTGGAAAGCCTGCGGTCACTGGGATTGTCACTACGACAGATCGGACGTGCGCTGGAGGATCCCGCCTTCACGCCGTCCGAGCTGGTCGGCGACCTCATCCGGCGGACCGAGGATCGGCTGGAGCGGGAGCAGGAGCTACTCGAGCGGCTTCGTGCGGTCGATGCCTCGGCGCCCTCCGGATGGCAGGGCGTCCTGCGCATCGTCGAGCTCCTGCACGGGCTCACCTCGCCCAGTGCCGCGCGCCGTCAGCAGACCATCCTGGCCCCGGCCGAGGACACGCCGGTTCCCGCCGAGCTGCTGGCCGAGGCGATTCTCGCCGAATCCGATCCGAACGTCGCCGGAGCCCTGCGGTGGGCTCTCGCGCGGGCGGGCGGTGACGGTGTGGCGAGCGTGGCGTCCGGTGTGTACTCGGACGACGTCGACATCCGGCGGCGCGCGGTACTGACGATCGCCGAGATGTCCGGTGACGAGGCGGACGCGGCGCTCGCGGACGCGCTCGAAGACCCGGACACGACGGTGCGCGGGCATGCCGCTCTGACGTTGGGTACGCGTGGCGTGGCCGCGGCCGTGCCGGTACTCGTCGGCATGGTGGTCGAGGGCACGAAGGATGTCGAGGCGGCCGAGGTCCTGGGAACCCTGTCACTGGACCCCGGGTGCGCGGGCCGGATCATGAGTGCGCTTGTCGACGAGCTCGCCGCGCACACCGCGGACTCCGGGGTGCGGATACGCCTGGTCCAGGCACTCGCCGAACTGCCGCCGACCATCGCGCGAGATGTCCTGCGACGCTTGGCCGACGACGATGACCGGGCCGTCGCCCTCGTCGCCTCGGCCCTCGCCGGAGTGCTCGAAGAGCGGTCCGACGGCTGAGCCACCGACCACTCAGACGATCAGGGCCAGGCGACCGTACACATTGTCACGTTCCTGGCGGCTCCTTCGTCCGACCGGTGACACGTCCACCGAAGGAGTCCCCATGCCAGCCCCTTTGCGCGTCGCGATCGCCGTGCAGACCCTCGCCGTCTTCCTCACCCCGATCACGGCCGGTCTCCTGCTGACCATCCCGAGCGGCCAGGCACTGCACAGCGCCACGGCCTACACCCTGTTCATCGTGGCGATGCTGCACGTGGTCACCGCGATCCTCGTATGGCGGCCGGGCGGCGGCTCCCCCAAGCCGATCCTGCCCGCGGCCGTGTTCCTCGGGCTCACGCTGGCACAGGTGTTTCTCGGGATCGCGCACGTGACGGCGGTCCACGTTCCACTCGGCGTCCTGCTGTTCGGCTTCAGCCTCCTGCAGCTCAGCCGAATTCGCCCGGTCCGGGAAGCGGCTGAGACAGCGGCGGCCTGAGCCCCTCAGCCTCTGTAGTCGGAGAAGATCCCGGCGAGAACGCGACGTGCGTTCGTTGCTTCCTCGTCGTCACGGCCCAGGCTCTGCGCGCAAGCGACGAGCGTCTTCCACAGGGCCCACCCGCGTCCGCGCACCCATGTCGCCTCGTCGACGGACAGGCGTTCGCGGAACGCCTGTCTGCCGTCGTCGGTCAGCAGTGTCCAGGCGATGGCCAGGTCGCAGGACGGGTCGCCGACACCGCAGGTTCCGAAGTCGATGACTGCCGCCAGCTCCCCGCCGTCGAGCAGGAGGTTCCCCGGTGCGATGTCGCCGTGGAACCAGAGGTCCACTCCGTCCCAAGGAGTGTCCAATGTGGTCTTCCAGATTTCGCGGGCCAAGCCGACGTCGATGTGGCCGTCCAATGCCGCGAGTGCGCGCTGGGCCTGTGCGTCATAGTTGCGCAGGGTCGCGCCCCGGAACCAGTTGTGTTTACCCGGCTGGGGACCGCCGTAGGCATCCACGCTCTGCAGGGCCGCCACGAACCCGGCCAGGTCGAGGGCGAAGCGGACCGGATCGGAAATTCGGTCCGCGCTCGCAGGTTCGCCATGGAGCCAAGAGTAGATCGACCACGAGAAGGGGTAATCCGCGCCGGGATGCCCCTTGGCCAGTGGGGCAGGGATGGGTAGCGGCAGGCGGGGAGCGAGCGCCGGAAGCCACCGCTGTTCCTTGTCCACCGCCAGTGCGTACTCGGAGGCACTCGGCAGACGCGCCACCATCGCGTCGCCGAGGTGGAAGGTGATGTTGTCCCAGCCGCTCTTGGCCACAGGCCGAACCGGGAGACCCGCCCACTGCGGAAACTGGTCGCCGATCAACCGGCGCACCTGCTCCGCGTCGACGGTGAGGCGCTGGGGTTGGGGCCCGAGATCCGGCGTGTTGCTCAAGGCGGCGTCCTTGCCTGATAGGGAAAGTCGAACGATAAACCCCCATCACCGAACGCGAACTTTCCGTGCTCGGCCTCATGGCCGAAGGACTGTCCAATCAGGCCATCGGCCAGCGGCTCTTCCTCGGCGAAAGCGCGATCGGCAAGTACACCACTCGGCTACGCGCACGGGGGAGCTGTCCGCGTCCATGAAGCATTTGGGACGTTGAGTGTCCCAGATCCTTCATGGACAAGATCGAGACCAGACGGCGTGAGCCCGCACTTCACGTACGCAGCGAGTTCGACAGACCGCAGGCCATCTAGAGTTGACGAATGCTGGTCGACACGCTTCTCGCCGGCGTGCTCGTCGTTCTGATGGTGACCGGAATCGATCCGGCCGCGCCGTTGCTCGCTACGGTGCTGGCGGCCTTGTCCGCGGCACCTATCGCGGTGCGCCGCAGCGCCCCGATGGCCGCACTGGTGATGTCCGGTCTCGCCCATTCCGGGTCGGCGCTGCTCGGTCACGGTGACTCGAAGACCTCGGGGATCGGTGTGCTCGTCGGTGTGTTCAGCGTCGCCATGTACCGGCCGCGGCGGGTCGCGGCGGCCGGTTGGCTGATCGGTGTCGCGGTGCTCGCCGTCGACTACGTCGTCGTGTCCGACACTGTGCCGTGGTCCGAAGTCGGCCTGGTGATGCTGCAACTGACAGCCGCTTGGGCGCTGGGCGAGAGCACCCGCAACTGGGCCCGCAGGGCCGAGCAGGCGCGGCAGGCGGTGGTCGATGAGCGTAGACGGATCGCCCGCGAGTTGCACGATGTCGTGGCACATCACATGTCCGTCGTCTCGTTGCAGGCGGGTGTGGCCGAGTACGTGTTCGACTCCGACCGGGACACGGCCAGGCAGGCGCTGACCGACATCGGCGGAGCGGCCCGTGAGGCGCTTGGGGAGATGCGGCGGCTGCTCGACGTGCTGCGCACCGATGACCAGGACACCGACTACGCGCCACAACCGGGTTTGGCCGATCTCGACGCGCTGGTCGCCCGTGTCCGTGACGCCGGTCTCGCACTCGAGTACGAGATCACCGGGGTCGCGAGCCCGTTGCCCGCCGGGCCGGACCTGTGCGCGTACCGGGTCGCGCAGGAATCGCTGACCAATGTGCTCAAACACGCGGGCCGGTCGAACGCCCGGCTGACCCTGGACTACGGGAAGACGATGCTGACGCTGAACGTGACCGACGATGGATCCGGCTCATCCGGCCACCGATCGACCGGTGAACCCGGGCGGCGGGGAATCATCGGCATGCGGGAACGCGCCGAACTCTACGACGGCGTACTCACGGCCGGGCCTCGGCCGGAGGGTGGGTTCTCGGTGACGGTCCGGTTGCCGCTGTGACCATCCGCGTACTGGTCGCCGACGACCAGCCGCTCATCAGAGCCGGGCTGGTGTCGCTGTGCGACGCCGCGCCGGGCTTGATGATCGTGGGCGCCGCGGTCGACGGCGATCAGGCGATCGCGCTCGCCGCGAGCACCGCGCCCGACGTGATCCTGATGGACATCCGGATGCCCGAAGTGGACGGGATCGTCGCCACTCGGCGGATCTTGGCCGATTCTCCGGATCCGGCACCGAAGGTGCTCGTGCTGACCACTTTCGACCTCGACGAGTATGTCTACGCCGCACTGGCCGCGGGTGCGGCCGGGTTCCTGCTCAAGGACACCCCGCCCGATCGGATCATCGGCGCGATCCAGACCATCGCGACCGGTGACATCCTGCTCGCGCCACAGATCACCCGTCGGCTGATCGAAGCCTACGCGCGGCATCACCGCCCGCGTGCCACCGAGCGCCCCGAGCTGACCGCGCTCACCGCACGGGAGACCGAGGTACTGCGGCTGATCGGTACCGGGTCGAGCAACGCCGAAATCGCGGATGGCCTCCTTCTCAGCGAAGCGACCGTGAAAACCCACGTCAAGAGGATCATGGGCAAGCTGCGGTTGTCCAGCCGCGCCCAAGCGGTGGTAGCCGCCTACGAAAGCGGCCTGGTGGTGCCCGGCAAGCCTCCCGGTCGCTGACCCAAATCCTGGGGACGCGACCACACGTCATCTGCCGGGATGAGCCGTCTCAGGGTTTCCCCTTACCCCGCCGGGAGTGGGCTGTTCAGACCTCGTGGCGACGCGGTCGGCGCCTTCGCGCTGCCAGTCTTTGTGGTGGTAGAGCCACCCGATCACTGGAGGTTTCCTTGCGCTCGAACATTGTGGGGCGGGTCGTCGCCACCACCGTCGCGGTGACGA
Source organism: Amycolatopsis sp. NPDC051071 (assembly GCF_040682875.1). Classification (NCBI taxonomy): domain Bacteria; kingdom Bacillati; phylum Actinomycetota; class Actinomycetes; order Pseudonocardiales; family Pseudonocardiaceae; genus Amycolatopsis; species Amycolatopsis sp. NPDC051071. Next base: position 10,537 of record NZ_JBFBBY010000169.1, read on the forward strand.
GCATCGCCGTCGGCGTCCCGGCGGTGGCCACGGCCGGGGATCTGCCCGGGTTCGCCGGCAGGCAGCAGATCGAGAGGGCCTTGGGTCAGCTCGTCGCGGACGGCTCCCCACCAGGCGGACAGGTCGTGGTGACCGAACACGGCAGGAGCCGGGAAGTGGCCCGCGGCTCCGGTGATCTCCGCACCGGGAAGCCCTTCCCACGTGAGTCGCGAATCCGGATCGGCAGCAACACCAAGACGTTCGTGGCCGCGGTGGTACTCCAGCTGGTCGCGGAGGGGAAGGTCAATCTCGACGCTCCGATCGAGCGATACCTGCCCGGCGTCGTCCGTGGCGAGGGCAACGACGGCACTCGGATCTCCGTCCGGCAGCTCCTGCAACACACCAGCGGCCTGCCCGACTACGTGCGGGTGACCGACATCTACGCCAACCGGTGGAAGTCCGTCGAGGCCGGGAAGCTGATCAAGGCGGCGATGACGCTCAAGCCCGACTTCGCGCCAGGTACCGGGTGGACGTACTCGAACACGAACTACATCCTGGCGGGCCTGCTCGTCGAGAAGGTCACCGGCAAGCCGGTCAGCACCGAGATCACCCGGCGGATCATCACGCCGTTGCGGCTGGAGAACACCTACTACCCGCGCCCTGGCGACACCGGGATCAAGGGACCACACCCGCGCGGCTACGAAACGACCGAGACGGGCGCGCTCATCGACTACACCGAGCAGAACCCCTCCTGGGGAGGCGCCGCGGGCGCGATGATCAGCACCGGCGAGGACCTCAACCGGTTCTTCACCGCGCTGCTGGCAGGCCGCGTGGTCCCGCCGGCGCAGCTGGCCGAGATGAAACGCACCGTGGCGTCGGCCGAGCAGCCCGGCGGATACGGCCTCGGGCTCATCCGCAACCTCACCTCCTGCGGCAAGGATCTGTGGGGCCACGGCGGCAGCATCCCCGGATTCCGCACGCGCGGCGGCGTCACCACCGACGGACGCGCGGTCAACGTCACCGTCAACCAGATCGTGCCAGAGCAGAACGGGTCGGCCGACGTCCTCAAAGTCGCCGACGTCGCCATCTGCGGAACGCACCCTTGATCAAGACCCTTGAATTCACTGTCACACCAAAGCTCGAAGGAGAACATCATGAGCACCATCCGAATCGGACGTCGAGTCCTGATGGCGACCGCCGCACTCACCGCGGCGGCGGCACTCGCCCCAATCGCCGCACACGCGGCACCGGAGAACAGCCGGCAGAACACGGTCAACGCACTGGAGCGCGTCTCCCACCCGCTGCGCTCGACCGAACCGGGGCGCCACAACGCCGACCTGCGCGCGCTCGGTGAGATGGTCGCCGACGCCAAGATCGTCGGACTCGGTGAGGCGACCCACGGCTCCCACGAGTTCTTCGCCATGAAAGAACGCGTTTTCCGATACCTGGTGGAAGAAAAAGGGTTCACCGGTTTCGCGCTGGAGCAAGGCTGGCCGGAGGGCCTCGCCATCAACGAATACCTTCTGACGGGCAAGGGTGACATCCGCGCGCTCACCAAGACCGCCATGGCGAACTCCCCGTGGGAACGCGAGGAATTCCTGCACCTGTTCGAATGGATGCGCTCCTACAACCGCGAGCACCCCGGACGTCCCGTCCATTTCGTCGGTGACGACGTCGGCGTCCGTCTGCCGGACGGCTTCTTCGCCAAGGTCACCGACCACGTCAAGCGGAAGCAGCCACAGCTGCTGGCTCAGGTCAACGAGCTGTACACCGGCCTGCGTCCCCTCGATGACGATGCCGCCTACCTGAACAAGCCGGTCGCCGAGCGCAGGCACTTGGCGGACAAAGCAGAAAAAGCGCTGAAGACGCTCAGTGAAGTCAAGAACATGGACTCACTCGTCCTGCAGTACGCCCGTTCGATCGCCCAGACCGCACGCTACTACGCGGTCGACACGACCGACCCGGCCGCGATCCCGGCCATGCAACTCGGCCGCGATCGTGCCATGGCCGACAACGTGGCCTGGTGGCAACGACTCACCGGCGGCAAGGTGCTGGTGTCCGCCCACAACGGCCACGTCGCCAAGGTAACCCCCTCGACCGCGATGTATCCCAAGGTACAAGGCGACTTCCTCCGCGAGATGTACGGCAAGCACTACGTCTCCATCGGAATGAGCTTCAACGAAGGCTCGTTCTTGTCGAGGAACAACGGCGGCCCGTGGCAGAAGTTCAAGGTCGGCGCTCCGGAAAAGAATTCCAACGAGGCCACCCTGGACAAGGTCCGCTACGACGACTTCTACTTCGACGCCCGCACCGCACCGGCATCCGCTCGCGCCTGGCTCGACGGCACCCGCCCGACCCGGTCCATCGGCGTCGTGTGGCCGATGGACCCTTTCCAGGTCTCGCTCGGCCGCTCCTACGACATCGTCGTCCACCTCCACGACGTCACCGAAGCGAAATTCCTGCGCTGAGCAGGCCATAGCGGCCCTGCTTTGGCAGGGCCGCTATGCCAGGGCCTGATTCCTGGAATACGCGCGAATCCCAAATTCACGCATCGAACCAGAAGCAGGAGCCACCAGGAGCTTCGCTGTGTGACGACGGTTGTCCCCGTTACGGCGCCGGCTGGACGGTCTTCTTGAGGCGTTTGCCAAGGAGGACGAACAGCAGGATCAGTCCGACCGTGAGCAGGATGTGGCCGAGCCCGGCGGTCAAGGAGACGGCCATGGGCACGGAGAGGCCGAGAACCGTCTGGGTGCCGTGGACGAACATCATGGCGGCCGAGACGGCGATACCCGCGTTGTAGAACCAGAAGAAAAGGGTGAACAGTCTGTTCCCGGAAAGCTGGAACAGCTTGTCGAGCGCCAAGACGATGAGGAAGCCCAGCATGCCGAGCGCGAGCAGGTGCGTGTGGATGAGCGCGAGCTGGGTTCGCCCGTCGAACTCGTTGAGCTTGGTGAACTCCCGGTAGTACAAGCCGGAAACCACTCCGAGGATCATGTAAATGTGTGCCGCGTAAAAGGATTTGCGCATTGCTTTGCTCTTTCCGGGAAAGGGTGACGGGAATTCACTGAAGTGCGAGGGACGGCGGCTCCGCGGCAGCCGGGCGGGCGCGGGTTTCACGGAGGGTCAGGACGCCGGTGAGCGCGACCAGGGCGGCGGTCGCTCCGTGAATGCCGAACGCGGCGGCCGACGATCCGTCGTGGGCCAGCACGGTGATCATGTCGCCGAGCGGTGTGCAGGCGATGACCAGAAGGAGCCAGCCCAGCGCGCGTCGCTGACCGGTGAGCACCATCGCGGCGATCGCCATACCGGACACCAGGTCCCGGATGCCCTTCAGGACAAGGAAACCGTCGCCGTCCCCTGGCGGCCAGCGCGGCAGGCCGAAGCCGGGCGCCGTGGACTCCGGGACGAGCACGTAGGAGAGCCCGACGTAGGCGATGAACAAGGCCCCCACCGTGGCCAAGACGGTGTTGACATTCTTGAGGGTCATGGTCGCCACTCCTCTTCAAAACGTTACGTAACGTTATGCCGACGCAGAACGTAACAGAACGTTTTGTAGTTGGGTAGAGTGATTGCGGTGAGCACACAACCCACCGGCCGGACCGCACGCTCCCGGGACGAGATCCTGCAGGCCGCCGTCGACCTTTGTGCCGAGCGCGGCTATGCCGCGGTGACCATGGAGGCGGTCGCCACGCGGGCGAAGGTGGGCAAACCGACGGTCTACCGCTGGTGGCCGTCGAAGGGAGCGCTGTTCCTGGACGCCTTGATGGACCGGCTCGGTGAGCGGTTCTTCCTCTATCCCGACACCGGTGACATCGACACCGACCTGCGCACCTGGCTGCGCACCCTCGCCGAGGTCTTCGCCGATGAACGGCACGGCCAGATCATTTCCGGCGTGATCGGCTCGGCCCAGCTCGACACGGAACTCGCCGCCATGATCCAGGGCAAGGTCCACACCGCGCTGGCCGCGATCAACCGGGCCCGGCTCGCCAAGGCGCAGGAAGCCGGGCAGCTGGCCGCCGGCGACCCGGCCCTCTACGACGACATGCTCGTCGCCCCGCTCTGGTACCGGCTGCTCGTGACCGGCGAACCGATCACCAGCGACTACGCCGACACCATCGTGAACACCCTGACCTCCCCGGCTCCAGGGCGAGCCCCCGCGGCCGAGGAACGATAAGCGGGGTCAGTCCGCGTTCAGCAAGGCGGGCAGGGCGATCGCCGCTTCCAGCAACGCCCACCGGTACGGCGACGGGCGCGAACCCCGGACGGCTTTGGGTCCTATGCACTGGCCATGATCCTGGACGGTGCCGTGCCGGAGGCCTTCGACGAGTACGACCGCCACCGAGCACTATCCACAGAGGACACTTGTTGGCCGCAGGATGTCCGATTCACGCCCGCATGCGCAATTCTCGATGGGGGTCGTGAGTGATAAGGGTCGTTAGAGCGAGCCCGTTCTTAAGCACTTACGCGTCGCCTGTGGCGTTGCTCGCGTGAAGTACATGAAGGCCCCCTTCCTTGCGCTAGGC
>NZ_JBFBBY010000170.1:0-15037 GCF_040682875.1 Amycolatopsis sp. NPDC051071
GGGGAACTCCAGGTGCGATCGTCGGGCCACGAACCTCCAGCTTCCCCTCCACCCCGCCTTCACGCGGGACGCGCCGGGGAGGGGCGGGACTACCGAACGGTCCGGAAGTACAGGAACCGTGGCTTCGTCCGCAGGCTCGCGTACCAGCGCGGGTCGGATTCGGCCATGACCTCCTCCGGCATCGGCTCCACCAGCCTGTCGACGGCGAACCCGGCGTCCCGCACCGCGCCGAAGGTCCAGCTCAGTGGCCGCCGGTAGAACCGCACCTGCTGCCCCGGCGGAAATTCGTCCTCGAGCAGTTCGAGCTGGAAGTAGTTGTTCTTCTCGAACCAGTGCCAGTCTTCGCCGGGGTGGTGCACCGAGAACACCAGCAGCCCGCCCGGCTTCAGCACCCGCCGGAACTCAGCCAGCGTCGGCCCCCATTCCTTCAGGTAGTGCAGCACCAGCGACGCCGTGATGACGTCGATCGAGCCGTCTTCGACGAACGTCAGCGGCCGGGACACGTCCGCCGTCTCGAACCGGGCGACGTCCCCGAACTTCTCCCGAGCGATGGCGACCATGCCCGCGCTGGCGTCGACGCCGAGGACGTCCGCGTCCCTCGCCGCGAGCAGGGCGCTGAGGTGTCCCGCCGCGCAGCCGACGTCGAGCACTCGTTTGCCCGCGACATCGCCTGCCAGTTCGACGATGGCGGGGCGGTCGTAGTGGGCGTTGGTGCTGCTGGTTTCGGCGTGCGCGGCGTAAAGCCGGGCGAAGCCGTCGTACTGGGCGGCGCGCGCCCGTTCGACGATCTCGTCGATCACCTGGGTTTTGGCGTCGGCGTACTGCTGGATGTACTTCCAGGTGCGCGCGGCCAGTTCGCGTTTCTTGGCTTCGTAGAGCTTCAGTTCGTCCTCGTGCGCGATCAACCGGTCGCGAAAGAGACGATAGCGCTCGGTCTGGCCATTGTCCGGCGAGTAGACATGCAGGTTGATGTTCGTGTCCGGGCCCTTGAAACAGCGGTGCTTCTCCCAGTCCGGCTCACGGATGACGAGCTTGTAGCCCTTCGCCTCCAACTGCGGCACGTACGCGCCCTCGTCGTTCGAATCCGCGACGATGAGCATGATGTCGATGATCGGCTTCGCGCAGAGCCCGGGCACCGACGTGGAGCCGACGTGCTCCAGCACCAGCGCGCGCTCCCCCAGGATTCCCCTGATGCGCTTGACTTCCCGGTCGAACAGTTCGGGCCACGCCGGGTCGTATTCGGCCAGGGTGACGGTGGAATTCATTACCGGAGCCTGATCGACCCACGCGTCGTTGATGTCGTCTTCGGTGTAGTCGTCTCGATCGGGTTTAGGCATTGACCCCTTGTTCCTCTCTCAAGGCAGTCGGCCAGATTATCGAACCCGAACGATCTTGTCAGCTGATCGGCAGAGAAAGGATTCCGCCGGTCGCCTCGCGCAGCGCGTCCCGCATCGCCGCTCGCGGAGCGGGCTGACCGGTGAAGTACTCGGACTGCCCGAAAGCCTGGTGCAGCAACATGTCCAGCCCGGTCGCCAGGCGGCCACCGCGATCGGCGACGGCTTCGGCGAGCGCCGTCGGCCAAGGGTGGTAGATGACGTCGAGGACGCAGCCGACGCTTGCCAGCTCAACCAGATGCGGCCGGACGGCGTCCGGGGGCACGGTGTTCACCAGCACCGCCGAGCCCGCCGCGAGCTTCCCGAAATCGGCGTCGGACCAGCGAAGGACCTCGACGTCGAGCCCGGCCCGCTTCGCCGCCTCGACCGTCTCCCCGGCCCGCGTGGGGTCGCGTACGACCAACCGCACGGTCCGCACGCCGAGCGCCGCCAGTCCGACGACGGCCGCCGCGGCCGTGCCACCCGCGCCGAGGACGACGGCCGCGTCGTCGTGGCCTGGCGAGTACCCACCGGCGATCCGCAATGCCTCGGTGACCCCGTCGACGTCGGTGCAGTCGGCCAGCCAGCCGGTTTCCCGGCGCACCAGCGTGTTCGCCGCGCCGACGGCCCCCGCCCGCGGCGTGACCTCGTCGGCGAACTCCAGCGCGGCTCGTTTCCCGGGCATGGTCACCGAAAGCCCGGTCCATTCCGGACCGAGGCCGCGCACGAAACCGGGCAACCCAGGGCCGTCCATTTCGACCCGCTCGTAGGTCCAGCCGTCCAGTCCCAGCGCGCGGAAGGCGGCACCGTGCAGCACGGGCGAAAGCGAGTGTTCGACCGGTTTCCCGAGGATCGCGGCCTTGCGGTCAGTAGACGCCACGGCGCTCTGCGTCCGCCCTGTTCGCGTTGTGCTGGTCGTTCGTCACCGCGAAGCAGGAAAGCCCGTTCTTCTCGCATTTGACGAAGAACAGCCAGTCTCCCGCGGGGGGCTTGAGCGCGGCCTGGATCGCGTCCGCGCTCGGCACCGAAATCGGCGTCGGCGGCAGGCCGATGATGCGATAGGTGTTGTAGGCACCCGCTTTTTCCCGGTCCGCACCCTGGGTCAGCAGGGTCGGCCGGTCCAGGACGTAGTTGACCGTCGAGTCCATTTCGAGCTTCATCTTCTCGTCGAGCCGGTTGTAGACGACCCGCGAAATCTTCCCGAAGTCGGCCTTCACCGCTTCGCGTTCGATGATCGACGCGATGATGAGCGTCTGGTACGGCGTCTTCCCGGCACCCGTGGACTGATCGCTCAGCCCGGCGTCGAGGATGCGCTTCGCCGAGGTCTTCACGACGTCGGTGAGCAGTTCTTCGGCCGTCCAGCCGGGCTTGATGTTGTAGATGCCCGCGGCGATCAGCCCTTCGAGCCGCCGGTCCTTGTGCTCGGCCTTCGTGGCGGACTCGGCGGCCCACGACGGGACGCCCAGCTTCGCCAGATCCGCCGTCTCGATCGTCTTGCGCAGTTCCTCGACCGGGACACAGGTGCTCGTGCCGTTCAGATCGGCGCAGGACGCCTTGGACAGCAAGGTGTAGATACCCGGCGTCACCTTGCCGTCGGGCTGGGTGATGTCGTGGAACTGGGTGTACGGCCGGATTTCGACCTGGCCGACCTTCGACGCGGCCGCGGTCATCTTCTCGACCGCGCTGGCACCGGACATCTTCGTCTTCATGACGTAGTAGCCCTGCTGGAGCCGCGAGACGGCGGTGTTGTCCTCGCCCGCCTTCACGAACGCCTTGCCGCTGGCGACCACACCGGCCGCCTGCAACCGGTTGCCGATCGCCGACGTCGAGTCGCCCTTTTCGACCTGGACCAGGACATCGCTCTCGCCGGAGCCTTCGTAGTCGTCGTAGCCGAAGATCTCGGTGAAACCGTAATACGCGCCACCGGCGAGAAGGACGAGCACGACCAGTGCGGCGACCCAGCCCAGCGCGCGCTTCTTCTTGCGCTTCTTGGGCGGCGGTCCCTGACGTTCCGGGCGCTCGTCCTCGATGCGCTCGGGCTCCGCGCGGTCGTCGTCCTCGAAGTCCTTGTCGTCTTCGTAATCGTCGTAGTCCTCGTACTCGTCGTACGCGTCTTCGCCGAAGATCTCGTCGTACTCCTCCTCGCTGCCTTGAGCAGGCGGAGGAGCCGCGCCGGGGCGCCGGGCCAGCGGCGCCTCCTGTATCGCGGGAATGATGTCGGTCGGCCGCTCGTCCGGAAGCGGGCCGTCGTCCTCGCGGCGCCTGCGGCGGCCGGGACGGGGCGGCTCGTCCTGGGCATACGCGGGCATGCCGATACCGCGGTCACCCGGCTGGGGGGACCGCCGGGGCGGCGCGGGAGGCGGCGCGACGGGCGGCAACGGTGCCGCCGGTTCCGGGGCCCGCCTCGGAACCGGACGCTGCACGCGAGGCGGCGGAGGCGGAGGCTGTTCTTCGGGAGCCGCCCGGCGGCGACGCGGCGGCGGAACGTCTTCGGGCTCCTGCCGGACGTGCCGTCGGCGGGCAACGGGCTCCACCGGCGGCTGGGGTTCTGGCCGTCGACTCGGCGGAGCCGGGGGTTGGACGTCCTCCTCAGGCTCCCGCAGCCGTCGTCTACCGCCCTGCCGGCGTTCGGGCCGGCCGTGGGGCTCGGTCATGTATCGCCCTTCCGTGCGCGATGTGCCGCTACCGCGTCGATCCACGCCTGCAGGATCTCGACCGCGGCCGCCTGATCGACGACGTCACGTTGCTTGCGTCCCTTCACCCCACGCTGCGACAGCATCCTGGATGCCGTCACCGTGGTCAACCGCTCGTCGGCCAGCCGCACCGGCACCGGAGCGATCTTGACCGCGACCTTGTCGGCGTAGTTCAACGCCGCTTCGGCCGCCGGGCCATGACGGTCCTTGAGCGTCCTCGGCAAGCCGACGACGACTTCGACCACGTCGTGTTCCGTGACGAGTTCGACGAGCTGGTCGACGTCTTTGTCGCCCGCCGCGTCGCGAGTGAGGGTAACGAGCGGGCTGGCGAGGATGGGGCCGGGATCGCTGAGTGCGATCCCGACCCGGACGGATCCGACATCCACGCCAAGCCGCCTGCCGCGTCCCGGATCGGACTCTCCTGGCCGATCCGGGCGCCGCTGGGGGGCGTCGTCAGCCAACTTGGGCGACCGCCGCGCGCAGTGAGGCGATGGCCTGCTCGGCACCGGCCGGGTTGGTGCCACCGCCCTGGGCCATATCCGGCTTGCCGCCCCCGCGGCCGCCGATCGCCTCGGCGAACGACGGGACGAGCTTGCCCGCCGCGATGCCCTTCTCCTGGGCCGCCTTGGTGGTCGCGACGACGAAGGCGACCTTCTCGCCCTGCGGCGCGAACAGCGCGACGACGCCGGGGCGGGTGCCGAGCCTGCCGCGGATGTCCGAAGCCAGCGCACGCAGACCGTTCGAGTCGACGCCTTCGCCGAGCATCTGGGCGACGACCGCGATCCCGCCGATGTCCTGGGCCTTGTCCGCGAGCGCACCGGCCGAACCGAGCACCTGCCGCGTGCGCAGCTGCTCGATCTCCTTCTCGGCGTTCTTGAGCCGGGTGAGGACGTCGTCGATACGCGACGGCAGCTGGTCCGACGGCACCTTGAAGGTGCTCGCGAGCTGCGAGACGAGCAGCTGCTCCTTACGGACGTACTTGAGCGCGTCCGTACCGACCAGCGCCTCGACGCGGTGCACGCCGGAACCGATCGACGAGTCGCCGACGAGCTTCACCAGGCCGAGCTGGCCGATGCGGTCGACGTGGGTGCCACCGCACAGTTCGCGGGAGTACTCGCCCATGTCGACGACGCGGACGTCGTTGCCGTACTTCTCGCCGAACAACGCGACCGCACCCAGTTCGAGGGCCTTGTCCTTCGTGGTGACGAAGGTGTTCACCTCGACGTTGGTCTGAAGGTAGTCGTTGACCTCCTGCTCGACCTCGGTCAGCACGTCGGTCGAGACACCGCCGGAGGTGGTGAAGTCAAACCGCATGCGGCCCGGCGAGTTGAGCGAACCGGCCTGCGCCGCGCGCTTGCCATACGCGCCGCGCACGGCCGCGTGGACCAGGTGCGTCGCGGAGTGCGAGCGCTCGATCGACAGGCGGCGGTGCTGGTCGACCGAACCGGTCAGCGCGCTGCCGATGCCGACCTCGCCGTCGAGCACCTCGACGCGGTGCACGAACAGGCCCGGCACGATCTTCTGCACGTCGTGGACCTTGAGTTCGACGCCGTCACCGAGCAGCACGCCGGTGTCGGCGACCTGGCCACCGCTTTCGGCGTAGAACGGCGTGCGGTCGAGGATCAGCTCCGCTTTCTTGCCCGCGCCGACGCTACGGACCGGGACGCCGTCTTCGAGCAGCGCGACGACCTTCGCATCGGCCTGCAGGTCGCTGTAGCCGAGGAACTCGGTCTCACCGTGCTGTTCGAGCACCTTGCGGTACTCGGACAGGTCGCCGTGGCCGGTCTTGCGCGACGCCGCGTCGGCCTTCGCGCGCTGCCGCTGCTCGTTCATGAGCGTGCGGAAGCCCTCTTCGTCGACGGTCAGGCCCTGCTCGGACGCCATCTCCAGGGTGAGGTCGATCGGGAAGCCGTAGGTGTCGTGCAGCTGGAACGCCTTGTCACCGGCCAGCAGCGAACCGCCTTCGCGTTTGGTCTCCTCGGCCGCGAGGTCGAAGATGCGCGAACCGCTGGTCAGCGTCGCGAGGAAGGCCTCTTCCTCGACACGCACGACGTCCTCGATCCGGTCGAAGCCGGAGAGCAGCTCGGGGTAGGTCGGGCCCATCGTGTCGCGGACGACCGCGGCGAAGGCGGGCAGCACCGGCTCGTGCACGCCGAGCAGGCGCGCGGAGCGGACGATGCGGCGCAGCAGGCGGCGCAGCACGTAACCGCGGCCGTCGTTGCCCGGGGTGACGCCGTCACCGATCAGCAGCACGCCGGTGCGGGCGTGGTCGGCGATGACGCGGAAGCGGACGTCGTCGGTGTGGTCGCTGCCGTAGCGACGGCCGGAGAACTCCTCGGCGCGGCCGATCACCGGGCGGACGAGGTCGGTCTCGTAGACGTTCTCGACGCCCTGCAGGATCGTCGCGACGCGCTCGACACCCATGCCGGTGTCGATGTTCTTCTTCGGCAGCTCGCCGATCGGCTTGTGGCCGTGCTTCGGGCTCTTGTCGCCCCGCACGTCCTGCATGAAGACGAGGTTCCAGATCTCGATGTAGCGATCCTCGTCGGCGACCGGGCCACCCTCGCGGCCGTAGTCCGGGCCGCGGTCGTAGTAGATCTCCGAGCACGGGCCGCCGGGACCGGGTACGCCCATGTCCCAGTAGTTGTCCTTGCCGTCACGGGCCTGGATGCGCTCGCCGGGCAGGCCGGTGAGCTTCTTCCACAGACCGGCCGCTTCGGCGTCGTCCTCGTAGACGGTCGCCCAGATCCGCGCCGGGTCGAGGCCGTAGCCGCCGTCGCTCTGGGACTTGGTGATCAGCTCCCAGGCCGCCTCGATGGCGCCTTCCTTGAAGTAGTCACCGAAGGAGAAGTTGCCTGCCATCTGGAAGAACGTGTTGTGCCGGGTGGTCTTGCCGACCTCGTCGATGTCCGGCGTGCGGACGCATTTCTGGACGCTGGTCGCGCGCGGGTACGGCGGCGGGACCTCGCCGAGGAAGTACGGCTTGAACTGGACCATGCCGGCGTTGACGAACAGCAGGTTCGGGTCGTCGAGGATGAGGGGCGCGCTGGGCACCCGCGTATGACCCTTGTTCTCGAAATGGCTTAAAAAGCGCTGGGTGATTTCGTGTGTTTCCACGGGTTCGTCCTTGTATACGGGCTCGCGCGAAGGCGCTGGGATTTGCTGGCAGGCGGGAACGGCGGGGGGCTTCGGCGCGCGGACGCGACCCGATCAGCCCTCCGCCCGGCGAGCTCGCCGGGCCGGGCGCCGCGGCTGTGCCGCGTGCCTTCCCGCGGCCTCGGGGGCCGTGCTCAAGCCGGAACGTTCGGACACCATGTCGTGCAACTCCTGCTCCCGTTCGCTCATCCCGGCGCGGACCTCCGCGCCGAACGAACCGACGGCACCCGCGAGTTCCCGCATGGCGTCGCCCAGGTTCGAGGCTATCCCCGCGGGCGTCGCCTGGCGAGCGGTTTCAGTCGCTTTGCGTGACAGGGCGACCCCTGCGACCACGCCGACGCCGAGCCAGAACAGGCGCTTCACTTCCGGCCCCGCTTCCGGGCCGGGCGCGCCGCCTTCGCTTCCGCCCTCTTGCGACGGGCCTTGATGGCCTTGCTGATGCCGTACGACAGCGCGGCCGTCTTCACCAGCGGCCCGCCCAGCGTCGCGGTGAAGACCGACGACAGCGCGGACACGTTGCCGCTGACGGCCTGCGCGTTGGCCGTGATGCCGTCGACACGCTCGAGTTGCGTGTTGACGTGCGTGATCGTCTCGTTCGCGCCGATCAGCAGCGGGTCGGTGTTCTCGTGCGCCTTGCGGATGGCGATCGTGGCCTCGTCCAGCGTCCGGCCGGCTTTGAACAGCACGATCCCCAGCAACCCGACCAGCACGACAAACGCTCCTGCGGCGATCAGCGCGGCGATCTGCCCAGCCGACACGGGCCCTCCTCAAGGGTCTGCAATCTTTGGTGCCCGTGAGGTTACCGCCCCGCCGGCCGTTCGGCGGTGTCACCCCGCCGGACCGTCACTCAGTGCAGTGAACCGGGCCGGGAAGCGTGGCGAACGCTGTTCGCCTTGAGGACGACCTGTTCGGTTCTTGTGCCGTTCACGTTGCTCGGCGAAGGTCGCGCGCATGCCTGAACTGTCACGCCGCACCTTGCTCGGCGCCACCGGCGCCGCGGCCGCCACCACCCTCCTGCCCCCGTCCGTGCACGCCGCGATGGCCGAGCCCATGCGGCGCGGCGGACTCGGCGCCATCGAACACGTCATCGTGCTCATGCAGGAGAACCGGTCGTTCGACCACTACTACGGCAGCCTGCGCGGCGTCCGGGGCTTCTCCGACAGCCATCCGCTCGAACTGCCGTCGGGGAAATCGGTATTCGAGCAGCCGAACCCCGCCGGTGGCACCGTGCTGCCGTTCTCGCTGCGCAAGGCGGCCGAACTCGACGGCCGGAAACCGGACGACATCCAGTACCTCGGCGATCTCGACCACAGCTGGAACGGCAGCGGCAAGGCGTGGGCGCGCGGCTGGAACAACGGCTGGATCTCGGCGAAGACGCCCGCCACGATGACGTACTACGAGCGCCGCGACATCGCATTGCAGTACGAACTCGCGGACACGTTCACCATCTGCGACGCCTACCACTGCTCGATCTTCGGTTCGACCAACCCGAACCGGAACTTCCTCTGGAGCGGGACCACGGGCTTCGAACCGGGCAGCACCACGAACCGCGCGGTCACGAACGCGGCGTACTCCTACGACCACAAGGGTTACGACTGGACGACTTATCCCGAGCGTCTCGAGGCCGCCGGGGTGCCGTGGCAGATCTACCAGGAGTGGGACAACTTCACCGACAACGCTGTCGAGTACTTCGTGCCGTTCAAGAAGGTCGGCACGAAGATCCTCGCTTCGGTCGAGGAGAAGTTCCGTACCACCGAGGAGTTCTACGACAACCTTCTCAAGAAGACCCCCGAAGAGCGCGCGAAGCTGCTGAAGCAGTTCGACGCCGGTGTCGCCACGCTGACGCCCGCCGAGCGCAACCTGTTCAAGAAGGCCATGTACCGCAGCGAGCCGGAGACGCTGGTGACCCGGCTGAAGGCGGACATCCAGGCGCGACGGCTGCCCGCGGTGTCCTGGCTGGTGCCGTCCGCCGTGGACTCCGAGCACCCCGGCGCGTCCACCCCGGTCGGCAGCGCGAACCTGATCTACCGGGTACTCGACGCACTCGCGTCCGACCGGGAGACCTGGTCGAAAACGGTGCTGCTGATCAACTTCGACGAGAACGACGGCTACTTCGACCACGTGCCGCCGCCGATGCCGCCGGGCAACGCGGCGAACGACGCGGACCACTTCAACGGTCAGCCGCTCGGCTTCGGCCCGCGTGTGCCGATGACGGTCGTCTCGCCGTGGTCCATCGGTGGGAACGTCGACTCGACCGTGTACGACCACACCTCGGTACTGCGGTTCCTGGAGCGCTGGACCGGGATCGCGGAGCCGAACATCAGCAAGTGGCGGCGGACCGTCGCGGGCGACCTCACCGGCGCTTTCGACTTCTCGCGCGGTGGACGTCAGCCGCGGGTGACGCGGCCCGGCCCGGTACCCGCGCCGATCAGCCGCTGGCGTCCGTCCGCTCCGGCCGAGCAGGCCCTGCCGGTGGCCGAACCCGGCGACCGTCCGGCGCGTCCGTTGCCGTACCAGGTTTCGGTGTCCGGCGCGGTGGACAAGACGGGGAACTTGGCACTGTCGCTGGCGAACAGCGGCTCGTCGTCGGCGCATTTCGCGCTGTACCCGTACAAGGGCGAATTCCCCGAGCCCGCGCACCGCGATGTCCGCGGTGAGGCTCCGGAGGTCGTTCGCCTGGCGGGAGACGACTATCGCGTCGTCGTCCAGGGGCCGAACCGGGCGTGGTGGGAATTCCGCGGGAACCGTAAGGGTGCGGCGGCGGGTGTCGATGTCCGGACGCGCTTCCTGACTTGGCGTTCCGGCGTCGAGTTCAAGCTGTCGAACTCGGGTTCCTCGGCGCTGACGCTGCGGCTGTCGTCGTCGCGGTTCACGCGGGTGGTGCGGGTCGGTGCCGGGCGTTCGGTCACTGTGGACTGGCCGGTTTCGGGTGGCTGGTACGACGTTCGCGTGACGGCGGACGGGGATGCGTCGTTCCTGCGGACGTTGACGGGGCGCGTGGAGAACGGTCGCCGCTAAAGACTCGTGAGTGATTTGGGTCGTTAGAACGACCCAAATCACTCACGAGCTCTAGTCCTGGGCTGGAAAAGGGACGGCACCGTCGTGGCGCCGACCGACGACACCGGTTTCCGGCTCCGTTTCATTCCGGCGGAGGAACCGAAGACCCGCCAGAACCAGATGCATTTCGACCTGACGAGCAAATCCCTCGAAGACCAGGAGCGGACGGTCGCGAAAGCACTCGGGCTCGGCGGCCGTCATCTCGACATCGGCCAGCTCCCCGAGGAGGAGCACGTGGTGCTCGCCGACCCCGAGGGCAACGAGTTCTGCGTCATCGAGCCGGGTAATTCCTTCCTCGCCGAATGCGGCTTCGTCGGCGCGGTCGCGAGTGACGGTTCGCGGGAAGTGGGCTATTTCTGGAGTAAGGCGCTGAATTGGCCGCTGGTCTGGGACCACGACCAGGAGACCGCGATCCGGTCGCCGCACGGCGGTCCGAAGATCACCTGGGGCGGCCCGCCGTTCACCCCGAAATCCGGACCGAACCGGTTGCGTTTCGATCTCGGTGGCTCCCTCGCGGAAGTCGACCGGCTCGTCTCGCTCGGCGCGACCCGCCTCGGTACCGATGCGAGCGGCCGGGTGGAAATGACCGATCCCGACGGCAACGAGTTTTCTGTCGTGGTTCCCGGATAGCCTCCGCCGCATGGACATGAGAACCGCGGCCGAGACCCTCGCCGCCGGGGAACGCTTCAGCGCCTGGGACATGGCCGACGCCGGACCGGACGATCTTCCCGAACTGCGCGAAATCCGGCGAACCGGGAAGCCCGCGCTGCGCAACGCTGCACGCGCGTTGCTTTTCGCCTTGGGTGGTCCGGAAGCACTCGGCGAATACGATCTCGCGCTCGTCCGGCGTCTGATCCGGGTGCGGCTCCTCGACGACGTCCCGGTCCCGATGCGCGGATGCGAGTTCTGGTACGCCATCCCGACCGCCGACCAGGCCGCGGTGCTCGACGCGTTCGGACTGTCCGACGCGGAACCGGTGACCATGTCGCTGGGCACCGAGATCTGGAATCAGCACTACCTCGGCGCGCCCGGGCATCAGCGGTGCGCGCGGGTCTATGTCAGCCCGGCGCTCGACGGCTGGACGCTGGTTTTCGGCGAGCCGTCGGACGACCAGCACCCGGCGGGCATCACCGACGAACGTTCCTGGAGCATCGAGCCGCGCGAGCAGTACCAGGCCATGCTCGCGAACGAAAAGGCCCACCGTGAGGTACGCCGGGCGAGGTGCGTCGAATTGAGCCGCCGGTTCGGCGCGGCACAGCTGTACTTCCGCAGTCACGGCGACTCGATGACCTCTTGGTGCATAGCCGAAAAAGGCGAACTGGTCCGGCTCTACGACGTCTCCGCGCCGGAGGAATCGGTCGGCGAACTCACGGCCGAAAACGGCTACCTGCTCCCCCATGAAGACACCCCGCTGCCCGAAGGCTGGGCCGACGACATCCCGCACACCGAAGACCCCTTGGATTGGCAACGGGAATTCGTCCGGCGATACCGGCGGCTGAAGGCGGAACTCGGGATTCCGGACCACTGCGACGCGGACACGATCGCCGAGGCGCTGTCCGTGCACCCCGCCAAGATCGGCCCGCACACCCGTGTCGAGGGAAATGGCGTAATAGCACTGACGAGATGTGGCCGGGAGTATGGCCACCCACGCACTTTGTTGAGGCGCCTGACATATCTGCCCGCACCCGAACAGCCCTCGATCTTCGGCGAAGACCAGACCTGACGGACCACAGGTCCGCTCCGCTCTACGACACCGGATGGAAATTGGTCTACACCTATTGACGCGCGCCTGGTCAGCGGCCCAAGCTGCTGTGACCCGAGGGCCATCTTCCACTGTCGGAGGTTCGGCGTGCCAAGGAGAACCAGGAAACTACTCCCGCTGCTGGCGTCGCTCATCGCGCTGGCCGGACTCATGATCGTCGTCATCACCCCGTCCACGTCGAGCGCGGCAGGCAATGAGGATTGCCGCCCCGACGGTCTGTACCGGACACCCGGCGTCGACACCCCCTATTGCTCCGTCTACGACACCAACGGCCGGGAAAAGCTGGGAGACGAGCACTCCCGCCGCGTGATCGGCTACTTCACCAGCTGGCGCACCGGAAAGAACGGCGCACCGGCCTATCTGGTCAACAACATCCCGTGGTCGAAGGTGACCCACCTCAACTACGCGTTCGCCCATATCGACGCTCAGCACAAGGTTTCGGTCGGCGCCCCCGGCGCGAACAACGAGGCCATCGGCATGGAATGGCCGGGCGTGCCCGGCGCCGAGATGGATCCGTCGTTGCCCTACAAGGGACACTTCAATCTGCTGACCAAGTACAAGAAGCAGAATCCCAACGTGAAGTCGCTGATCTCGATCGGCGGCTGGGCGGAGACCGGCGGCTTCCTCAACCCGGACGGCACGCGTAACGCGTCGGGCGGGTTCTACAAGATGACGCAAAGCCAGGCGACCATCGACGTCTTCGCGGATTCCGTCGTGAAGTTCCTGCGCGACTACGGATTCAACGGCGCCGACATCGATTACGAGTACGCGACGTCGGCGAGCTACGCCGGCAACCCGGACGACTACTGGATCGCGCAGTCCAACCGCGGCACGCTGTGGACGGGCTACGAGAACCTGATGCGGACGCTGCGCGAGAAGATCGACCGGGCGGGTGCCGCCGACGGCAAGCACTACCTGCTGACCGCGGCCGTGCCCGCGTCCGGCTGGCTGCTGCGTGGCCAGGAGGTCTACGGCGTCACGCGGTATCTCGACTACGCCAACATGATGAGCTACGACCTGCACGGCGCGTGGAACCAGTTCGCCGGGCCGAACGCGGCGCTCTACGACAACGGCAAGGACGCGGAACTCGCGCACTGGCAGGTGTACACCACAGCGCAGTACGACGGGCAAGGCTATCTCAACACCGACTGGGCCTATCACTACTTCCGAGGCGCGATGCAAGCCGGCCGGATCAATATCGGCGTCGGGTTCTACACGCGCGGCTGGCAAGGAGTGAGCGGCGGGACGAACGGACTCTGGGGCAACGCTCCACTACCGGATCAGAAACAATGTCCACCAGGTACGGGCTCTCAAGTCGGGTCGACGGTGCCCTGCGGCAACGGCGCGATCGGCATCGACAACCTCTGGCACGACCTCGGTCTGGCAGGCGGTGAGGTACCGGCGGGCGCGAACCCCATGTGGCACGCCAAGAACCTCGAGAACGAGATCACCCCGGACTACCTGGAGGCATACGGGCTCACCCCCAAGACCGACCCGACGGACCGGGTTTCCGGCACCTACAACAGGTATTACGACAACACGATGGTGACGCCGTGGCTGTGGAACAACGACAAGAAGGTGTTCCTGTCCACTGAGGACGAAGAGTCGATCGCCACGAAGGCCAAGTACGTCGCCGACAAGGGCATCGGCGGCATCATGATCTGGGAACTGGCGGGCGACTACGCCTTCGACAACGCCAAGGGCCAGTACTTCATGGGTGAAACGCTGATCACGAAGATCAACGACGGCCTGCGCGGCGCCGCCCCGTACGGCAACACCAAGTCGTCGCGCCCCGCGCCGACATCCGTGCTCGACGTGAACGTCAACCTGACCGGCTTCGCGCTGGGCGACGCGAACTACCCGATCACCCCGAAGATGCGCGTCAAGAACAATTCGACCACCACCATCCCCGGTGGGACGAAGATCGAGTTCGACTACGGCACCAGCGCACCCGGCAGTATGTCCGACCAATCCGGCTACGGCCTCACCGTGGCGAGCAAGGGCCACAGCGGGCCCAACGTCGGCGGGCTGAAAGGGGACTTCCAGCACGTCGCGGTGACCGTGCCGAGCTGGCAGACCATCGCGCCGGGCGCCACGATCGAAGTTCAGCTGAACTACTACATGCCGATCGCGTCGCCGTCGAACTTCACGTTCACCTTCGGCGGGACCACCTACGCGCTCACGACGGACTACCCGCGTGGCGGCGGCGCCCCGCCGACGAGCACCACCACACCCACCACTACGACAGGTACGACGACCACGACCCCCACCACGACGACCAGTCCGACCACGACACGGACCACGACCACCACGCCAACGTCCACCACACCCACGACGACGACCACGGCGCCTTCCGACGCCTGGAAGCCGGACACCACCTACGCCACCGGCGCACGGGTGACCTACAACGGCGCGGCTTACGTGTGCCGCCAGGGTCACCGCTCGCTGACCGGCTGGGAGCCGCCGAACGTGCCGGCTCTCTGGACACCCGCCTGATCCGACCCGGCGGCACGCCATGAACGGGCCGTTCCTTGCGCATTTCGCAAGGAACGGCCCGTTCCTTGCATCGCTGGAGCGCCAGAAGGCTGTTGCTGGCGAGTCGTGAGTGGCGATTCGGGTCAGCACCAAGAGCGTCTTAGGTGCCTACTGGATTTTGCTGTGGCTGATTGCGGTCAGGGTCCGTGAAGGTCTCCTACCCTGACGGTAGTAAAGGAGGTTCACTACCTTCAGGTATCGCCGCTGTGGTCCCAGGTGCACAGCAAGCGCAGCGGCCGCGCGTGAAGGACTCCTTCCCTCGGCTCAGCCGAGGAAACTCGGCCTTCACACCTTGCCAAGTACAGGAAGTCCAGAGGCGCTACTCCAGGGCCGGGTCGGGCACGGGGCCGGACCTTTACGGGAGCAGGTTGCGAAAGTGGCTTTCGCAACGCGCCGGGCCCCCGGCAGTAGGCGGGGGCAAGTACGTGAAGGCCCCCTTGCTTGCGCTAGGCGCAAGCAAG
>NZ_JBFBBY010000171.1:0-14576 GCF_040682875.1 Amycolatopsis sp. NPDC051071
CCGAGGGAAGGGGTCCTTCACGCGGCTCAGCCGAAGAAACTCGACCTTCACACCTTCCCCAAGTACATGATGGCCCCCTTCCTTGCGCCTAGCGCAAGGAAGGGGGCCATCATGTACTTCACACGAGCAACGCCACAGGTGACGCGTAAGCGCTCAAGAGCGGGGTCGTTCTAACGACCCAAAACACTCACGAGGCTTTCAGGCGCCGATGCGCCGGACGACGCCGTTCCCGGCGTCACCGGGGTCCGGCAGGTTCTCGGCCGGGTGGTCCGCCGCCCAGGCGGCCGCGTTGGCGATGTCCTTGTCGAGTGCGGCGATCAGCGCTTCCGACGACGGGTACGCCTCCTGCTCGCGCAGGTGGTGGCCCAGCCAGACGGTCAGCACCTCGCCGTACAGGTCACCGCCGAAGTCCAGCAGATGCGCCTCGACGAGCCGGTAGCCGTCCGCGCCGTAGTACGTCGGCCGCCTGCCGACCGAGACCGCCGCCGCGATCCGGGTGCCGTCCGCGCGTTCGGCCCAGCCCGCCCACACTCCGTCGCCGACCTGGCCGTCCTGGTCGCGCAGCGCGATGTTCGCGGTCGGGAAACCCAGTTCCCTTCCCCGCTGATCGCCCTTCTCCACTTGGCCACGGACCACGAAGAACTCCGCCGTCATGCCGCTCCCGTCCCTGACGTCACGAAAGCCATGAATACCACGAGCCGCGCGAGAGGTCGACCGCCGTCCACGGCAAGAGAGTGTCCACTGTGTACTCGGTCACGTCGTGACGAGGCGGTATCCGAGATCCAGCTCGGTCCGGCCGAGCAGGCCGACGTGATGCCGGTGCCAGTGTCCGTCGGCGAGGTCGGCACGCAGCCTGCCGACCGCCGCCGCGACGACGTTCTGGTCCAGCAGCGCCACTCCGGACATCCCCGCGCGTACCCGCTCCGACAGGTAGGCCTCCGGACGGCGCCAGTACGCGCCGAGGAAACCGTCGACGCAGTCCGACGGCACCGGCAGTGGTGCCACCGAAGGTGTCTCGCCGGCGGCGGTCAGCTCCTCGACGACCCGGTCGAGACAGGCCAGCCTGCTCTCGTGCTCGGCGATCTCCGGCAGGTAGTCCCGCACCAGCCAGAACCGCGCGAACACCGCCTGGTCCCAGGTCACGATCACCTGGCGACGGGACACGCGCCGCAACTCGGCGAGCCCGGCGGTCACGTCCGTCCAGTGGTGCACGGTGAGCACCGCCAGACCGGCGTCGAAGGCGCCGTCACGGAAAGGCAGCTCCTCGGCGCACGCCTGGACGGCGGGGGCGGCGGTGGCCGGACGCTGCCCGATCATCCGCCGTGACGGTTCGACGGCGAGCACGCCGCGGTCCTCTGGCTCGTAGGAACCCGCTCCGGCACCGACGTTGACCACCGAGGTCGCGTCGCCGAGGGCGGCGGTGACCACGGCCGCGATCCGGGGGTCCGGACGTCTTGATCGCGTGTAGTCCCGGCCGAGTTCGGCATACGGGTCGCTGATCAAGGGGCGCACGCGGACGAGTCTAGCCAGAGCTCCTACCTGCGGGGACAAGGATTCAGTCTGTCGTGGTCAATAAAGTGTCCGAAAGCACGGGTGCCTCGTCCCGTTCCGGCGCCGTTGTCGTGATCAGCAGCCCGGCGGGCTCCCGCCAGACCCGGGTCCGCAGTGGTTCACCGGGGAAGACGACGCCGGCGAACTTCGCCGAGAACGACGCGACACGTGAGGTGTCGCCGTCGAGGAGTTCGTCGGTGACGGCCTTCGCGACGACGCCGTAGGTACACAGGCCGTGCAGGATCGGTTTGTCGAACCCCGCCGTCGCCGCGAACGCGGGATCGGCGTGGAGCGGGTTCCGGTCGCCGCAGAGCCGGTAAAGCAGCGCCTGCTGCGGCAACGTCGGTGTGTCGATGACCACGTCCGGCTCCCGGGATGGAAGCTCGACGCGATCGGACGGTCCGCGTTCGCCGCCGAAACCGCCTTCGCCACGGGCGAAGATGCTCGACCGGAGGGTCCACAGTGGAGTTCCGTCGGAGTCGGTGGCGACAGTCTCGTTCACGATCACCGCCGCCTTGCCCTTGTCGAAGACGTCGACGATCCTGGTCCGCGCCACCGCCTTGCCCGACGCCGGGATCGGCCGGTGCGCGATCACTTCCTGCTTGCCGTGCAGTACTTTCCCGAGGTCGACCTCGACGCCGGGGAACGAGACGGCAGGCGGCTCGAATACGCGCGGGTTCGCCGCCACGGTCGCGAACGTCGGCAGTACCCGGAGGCCGTCCTCGTAGGTGTAGCGCAGCTCCCGCGGGCTCATCGGGTCGGCACCCGCGCCCAAGGCCAGGTGGTACAGCTGCACGTCCGACGCTGTCCAGGCGAAGCTCACCTCGCCGAGGTCGGCGCCGATCGCGACCGAAGGATCGATGGGCACGGAGACTCCTACTCGTAGGTGACGATGACCTCGTCGGTCAGCGGCAGGGACTGACACGCCAGCACGATGCCCTCGGCGATGTCGTCGCCGTCGAGGACCTCGTTGTGCAGCATCTTCACCTCACCCGAGGTGATCCGGCAAGCGCAGGCACTGCACTGGCCATCACGGCAGGAGTACGGCGCGTCGAATCCCTTTTCCAGCAACAGGTCCAGCAGTTTGGTCCGGCGCGGCCAGTCCAGTTTCCTGGTCTCGCCGTCGAGGGTGACTTCGACCCTGGCCGGGGTCTCGGCCTCTTCGACGACGACCGGTTCGGACACCTCGAACGGATTCCCGCCGAGTGACAGGAACCGTTCCAAGTGAAGGCGTTTGCGCGGCAGGCCGAGATCCTTGAGCACCGTGCGCGCGGCGTCCATGAACGGCGCCGGGCCGCAGATGAACGCTTCGTGTGACGTGTACGGCGTCACCAGTGCGCGCAGGTGTGCCCCGGTGGGCAGTCCTTGCAGGCTTTCCAGCCAGTGCACGACGGTCAGCCGGTCCTGGTATCGAGCGGCGAGGTCCGTCAGATCGCGCGCGAAGATCACCGACCGCTCGTCGCGGTTCGCGTAGAGCAGCACGACCTTGCCGGTTCCGCGCTCAAGTGCGGACTTCAGGATCGACATCACCGGCGTGATCCCGCTGCCGCCCGCGAGCAAGAGGAAGTCCTCGTCGAGCGACGCGGGACTGAACACCCCGGCGGGTGGGAGGACCTGGACCTCCTGGCCCGCGCGAAGGTTGTCGCAGAGCCAATTCGACCCGTAGCCCTCGGCGGTGCGTTTGACGGTGACCTGTACCCGGTTCTCGTGCGGCGCGCTGGAGAGCGAATAGCAGCGGGCCACCGACCCGGTCCGCTCGCTCGGCACCCGCACGGTGAGGAACTGTCCTGGGGTGTAAGCGAAAACCGCGGCGTGCTCGGCCGGGATCTCGAACACGATCGACGACGCGTCGGCCGTTTCGGCGATCACCTCGGCCACGGTCACGGTGACGGGGCCGCTCATTCGGGCACCTCCAGCAGGCCGTCCTTCACCGCGGCGTCGATACTGTCGCTGAGGTTGCCGCAGGTATCGAGCAGCGCGGTCAGCGCTCCCGACGCCTTCTGCTCGGCGAACACCGGGCAGCTCCGCGACGCGTCGGACGTCCACTGGATACTGGTGTGCTGCACGCTGTTCTTCTTGACCAGCACGCGGGTCCCGCACGTACGGCAGCTCAGCGGCTGAAGCCCGGCGGTCAGGAACTCGACGGTCTCGGGCTTCACACCCCGGCCTCTTCCGCCTGCCGCCGCGCCAGGTTGTCGGCCACCTCCGCCGCCCAGACCTCGTTGGCGCGGCTGGTGTCCACTTCGAACTCGAAGCGCTGGGTCATCTCCTCGCTGACGTCGGCGGCGTCCACATAGAACTGGTCGTACCAGCGGCGCAGCTGGTACACCGGTCCGTCTTCCTCGCACAGCAAGGGATTGTCGATCCGCGTCTTGTTGCGCCAGATCTCCACGTCCTGCAGGAAGCCGACGCCGATGCCCTTGGCGAACTTCCCGGCGATCTTGTCCGCGTGCTCGTCCGAGACGCCCTCGAACTTCTTCACGCTCACGCCCCATTGCAGGACGAAGGAGTTCTCGGTGACCGGGTAGTGGCAGTTGATCAGCACGTTCTCGATCTCGAAACCCTGGTAGGTGTTGAGCAGCTTGTTGATCATGTACGACGGCCCGAAGTACGACGCCTCCGACCGCAGCAGATTCTCCTCGCCGCCGTAGTTCGACGCCATTCCCTTGTCCGGACGGCCTTTCGTGTTCAAGTACTGCGTGGCGACATGTCCATCGAACACGTTCTTGAAGTAGGTCGGGAAGGCGTAGTGGATGTAGAAGAAGTGCGCCATGTCGACCATGTTGTCGATGATCTCGCGGCAGTTGGAGCCCTCGATCAGCACCGAATCCCAGGTCCAGTTGCTCCACTCGCCGTTGAACACGCCCTCGATCCGTGGGATGACGACGCCTTCGGGTGGCGGGTTGCCTTCCGGGTCGTGCCAGACGAAGAGCTGCTTGTTCTCTTCCAGCACCAGCCACGACTTCGTCCTGGCCCGCAGCGGAACCCTTTTGGCGTAAGGGATCGAGACACACTTCCCGTTCCCGTTCCAGCGCCAGTCGTGGAACGGGCAGGCGATCTCGTCACCCTTGACCTCGCCCTGGGTGAGGTCGCCGCCCATATGGCGGCAGTACCCGTCGAGCACGTTCAGCTTCCCGGACGAATCGGCGAAGACCACCAGTTTCGTCCCGAACGCCGTGATGGCGTGCGGTTTCCCGTCCCGGAACGACTCGGCGAGGCCGAGGCAGTGCCAGCCACGCGCGAACCGCGAAGGGAGCGCGCCCGCGTCGATCTGCCGTACTGATTCGGTCGTCATCGGCTGCCTCCCGCATTGCTGGTCTGATCTTGCTGCGCGAGGTGCTCGGCCGCAAGGTAGCCGAACACCATCGCCGGGCCGATCGTCGCGCCGGGGCCGGCGTAGGTGCGGCCCATCACCGCCGCGCTCGTGTTGCCCGCCGCGTACAGTCCGTCGATCACCGACCCGTCCTCGCGCAGGACACGCGCTTGCGGGTCGATCCTCAGGCCGCCCTTGGTGCCCAGGTCGCCGGGCACGATCTTCACCGCGTAGTACGGCGCGACGTCCAGCGGGCCGAGGCTCGGGTTGGGCTTGTTCCGCGGATCGCCGTAGTAGTGGTCGTAGGCACTGCGCCCTCGGTGGAAGTCCTCGTCCTCGCCATTGCGGGCGAACCCGTTGAACCGCTGGATGGTGGCCTCCAGCGCGTCGGCCGGGACCTCGATCCGCTCGGCGAGTTTCGCGATCGTGCTCGCTTTGACCGCGATGCCCGCTTTGAACCAGCGGCCGGGCAGCGGCTGGCGGGGGCCGAGGCCGGTGAACATGTACCGGTTGCGGTTGCGCTGGTCGAACACCAGCCAGGTCGGGATGTTCACGCCGGGGCCGTCACCGTCGCCGTACATCGCGTGCACGGCCTCGACGTACGGCGCCGACTCGTTGACGAAGCGTTCACCTCGCGCGTTGACCATCAGGCAACCCGGCCGCGACCGCTCGGCGAGCGCGAACCACGGGCCGCCGGTGAGCGGGATCGACGGGCCCCACCAGGCGTCGTCCATCAGGTCGGTGGCCGCGCCGAGTTTGAGCCCGGCGCCGATGGCGTCACCGGTGTTGGCCTCGGCGCCGACGGTCCACTCGGTCCCGATGGGCGCACGCTGATACTTGACCCGCATCTCCTCGTTGCGCTCGAACCCTCCGGCGCCGAGGACGACTCCGAGCCGTGAGCGGAGCAGGGTCTCTTCACCCTCATGGCGGACCATGACGCCGACCACGCGATCGCCCTCGACCTTGAGGTCCAGCAGCGGCGAGTTCAGCCAGACGGGGACGTTCGCCCGCCTGAGACCTTCACGCAAACCGGCCGCAAGCGCTTGCCCCATGGAAAGAAGGTGCTGACGGCGGATCCGGCCTGCCAGCCAGCGGCCGCCGAGACCGAGGACGCGGAGGATCCCGCGCGGATGCCGGGCGAGCAGGCTCAGCCATCGGTAGTCCGCCTGGGTGATCGGGGCGCCCAGCGGGGGAGCGCTGTACGGCGGCTCCAGCTTCGCCAGTTCCGGCCCGAGGAGATTGCCGTCGAGGGCGGCCGGTTCGACCGAGCGCCCGCCGGGACGTCCGCCCGGGGCCTCCGGGTGGTAGTCCGAGTAGCCGCGGACCCAGCGGAAGCGCAACGGGGTCTTGTCGCAGACGAACGCGAGGACCTCCGGGCCGCGGTCGAGGAAGGCAGACCGGAGTTCGGCCGGGACGACGTCCCCGACGATCGACTGAAGATACTCGCGCGCCCGTTCCGGGGATTCCTCGATCCCGGCCGCGCGCAGGGCGTGGTTGCCGGGAATCCACACACCACCGCCGGACCGCGCCGTCGAGCCGCCGAAGTGGGCGGCCTTCTCGACGACGAGGACCTTCAGTCCCCGATGGGCTGCGGACAGTGCGGCGGTCATCCCGGCGGCACCACTGCCGACCACGATCACGTCGTAGTCCATACGCCCCTCACCTGGAACACGTTGTAGGAAGCAGGTAACAGCATCCGCGCTGCTCCAGTCACCATAGACGAGAACGTGTTCTAGTTCTAGGGTGGGGCCATGGACTCCCTAGTCGCGGACGTGGTGATCGTGGGTTTCGGGGCGGCAGGCGCCTGTGCGGCGATCGAAGCCGCCGACGCGGGTGCTCGCGTGCTGATCCTGGACCGGTTCTCCGGCGGTGGCGCGAGCGCCGTGAGCGGTGGGGTCGTCTACGCCGGTGGCGGGACCGCGCAGCAACGGGACGCGGGTGTCGACGACAGCGTCGACGCGATGTACGACTACCTACGGCTCGAAGCCGGCGACGTCGTCTCCGAGGAGACCCTGCGGCGGTTCTGCGTGGGCAGTACGGAGATGGTCACCTGGCTGGAGGGCAACGGCGTCCCGTTCGAGGGCAGCCTGTGTCCGTACAAGACGTCCTATCCGAGCGACGCGCACTATCTTTACTACTCGGGGAGCGAGGCGGCGGGCGGGTTCCGCGACGCGGCCAAACCCGCGCCGCGCGGACATCGGGTCAAAGGGCCGGGAACCTCGGGAAAACTGCTGATGAAACGGCTGGCCGACGCTGTCCGGCGGCGCGGTATCGAGGTGTTGCCGCAGACCGCCGCGCGGAACCTGATCGTGGACGCCGACGGGACGGTGACCGGCGTCGTCGTGTCCACCTTGCGGGACGCGCCCGCGCGGGTGCGGGCCACGCACCGGAAGCTGGCCGCGTATGCCGCGAAACCCGGGATCTACGTGCCGTCGCTGCGGAAGTCACTGCACCGGCGGGTGGAACGGATCGAACGCCGCTATGGCCGTGAGCTGCGGATATCGGCGACTCGCGGGGTCGTCCTCGCGGCGGGCGGGTTCATCGCGAACCGCGAGATGGTGCGC
The DNA here is from genome assembly GCF_040682875.1 of Amycolatopsis sp. NPDC051071. Classification (NCBI taxonomy): domain Bacteria; kingdom Bacillati; phylum Actinomycetota; class Actinomycetes; order Pseudonocardiales; family Pseudonocardiaceae; genus Amycolatopsis; species Amycolatopsis sp. NPDC051071. The sequence goes on from NZ_JBFBBY010000171.1 coordinate 7,429, forward strand.
GAACACGCACCCGCATATCGCGGCGGGCTGGCACTCGGGACGTCGGCCGACGACGGGTCCGGGATCCGGATGGGCGTCGAGGCGGGTGGGGCCACCGCGGAACTCGGGCGGATCTCCGCCTGGCGGTTCCTCACCCCGCCGTCGGCGTTCCTCGGTGGGCTCCTCGTCGACAAGACGGGCGGCCGGATCATCGACGAATCCCGGTACGGGGCGGCCGTCGGCGAACGCATGATCACCGAGCACGATGGCCGCGGCTGGCTGCTGGCCGACGACGCCATCGTGCGGGAGGTCCGGCGTGACGCGCGCGGGCAAAGTCAATGGTTCCAAGGACTTCAGGTGCGTTACCTGCTGCGGCAACGGGTCGTCGCCGGGTCGCTCGACGAGGTCGCGCGCAAGGCGGGCGTCGATCCGGACGGGCTTCGGTCCACGGTCGAGGCCGCCGGATCCGGTGCCGATCCGATGGGTAAACCCGCCGAGTTCGCCCGGCCGCTGGACCGGCCGCCGTACTCGCTGATCGACGTCTCGATCCGGCCGAATCTCGGCTACCCGTGCCCGATGCTGACGCTGGGCGGCCTGGTCGTCGACGAGGAGACCGGCGCCGTACGTGCCACGGGAGGTGCCCCGATTCGCGGGCTGTACGCGGCGGGCCGGACAGCGGTGGGAATCTGTTCTAGGTCCTATGTGAGCGGTCTGTCGCTGGCCGACTGCGTGTTTTCCGGCCGCCGTGCCGGAGTGCACAGTGCGCTCGACCGGGGATCGGTCGACAAAAACGAGAACGTGTTCTAGTCTTGAATTCGATTCATGGCGCATGGCGAGAGAGGGAACGCATATGAGCGAGCACGCCGCCCAGGACGTGATCGCGGGGATCCGCGAGCTGCTGCCGGTCCTGCGGGAGCGGGCACAGGAGACGGAGGACGCCCGGCGCGTTCCCGAGGAGTCCGTCAAATCCCTGCAGGAGACCGGGTTCTTCAAACTCCTGCAGCCGAAGACGTTCGGTGGCCTCGAAGCCGACCCGGTGAGCTTCTACACGTGCGTCAAACTCGTCGCGAGCGCGTGCGGGTCCACGGGCTGGGTCGCCTCCATCCTCGGCGTCCACCCGTGGCACCTCGGCCTGTTCGAAGCGCAGGCGCAGCAGGACGTCTGGGGTGACGACGTCGACGTCCGGATCTCCTCGTCCTACGCGCCGATGGGCAAGGCGGACGTCGTCGACGGCGGCTACCGGCTCAGCGGGCGCTGGAGTTTCTCCTCGGGCTGCGATCACGCGACCTGGGTGCTGCTGGGCGGTCCGGTGTTCTCCGGCGGTAAGCCGGTGGACTTCTGCACCTACCTGGTGCCGATCTCCGACTACACGATCGAAGACGTCTGGGACACCGTGGGCCTGCGCGGCACCGGGTCCAACGACATCATCGTGAACGACGTCTTCGTCCCGAAGCACCGTGCGCTCAGCTTCATCGCGACGTCGAAGTGCAAGACGCCGGGCCAGGAGATCAACCCCGGCCCGCTGTACAAGCTCCCGTACGGTTCGGTGCATCCGAGCACGATCACCGCGCCCATCATCGGGATGGCGCAAGGCGCCTACGACGCGCACGTCGAATACCAGGGCAAGCGGGTCCGGGCGGCATACGCGGGTGAACAGTCCAAAGAGGACCCGTTCGCCAAGGTGCGCATCGCCGAGGCGGCCAGCGAGATCGACGCTGCGTGGCTCCAGCTGACGCATAACATCGACGAGCTGTACCAGCTGGCGTGCAAGGGGGAGAAGCTGCCGTTCCCCACCCGGCTGCGAGTCCGCCGCGATCAGGTCCGCGGCACCGAACGCGCGATCTTCGCGATCGACAGGCTTTTCGAGAACTCCGGCGGGCGGGCACTGAAAACCGGAACGCCGATTCAACGGTTCTGGCGCGACGCCCACGCCGGCCGCGTGCACGCGGCGAACGACGCCGAGCGCGCCTACGTCATGTTCGGAACCGGAGCCTTCGGGCTGCCCGTCGAGAATGCGATGGTCTGATGACCGAAGGCAAGTACGTCACCGTCCAAGATGGACTGAAGCTGCACTATCACGAGGCGGGCGGGGAACATCCGGAGACGGTGATCCTGCTGCACGGCGGTGGCCCCGGCGCGTCGGCGTGGAGCAACTTCGGACGGAACCTGCCGGTGCTCGCCAAGAACTACCGTGTACTCGCGATCGACCAGCCCGGTTTCGGCCGGTCGGACAAGCGGACCGAGCATCCGCAGTACTTTCGTTACAGCGCGGACGCGGTCATCGGGCTGATGGACGAACTCGGCATCGAGCGGGCCCATTTCGTCGGCAACTCACTCGGCGGCGGGGCGTCCGTGCGGCTCGCCCTGAACCATCCGAAGCGTGCCGGACGACTGGTGCTGATGGGTCCTGGCGGGCTGAGCGTGAACTTGTTCGCGCCCGATCCGACGGAAGGCATCAAGAACCTTGGCCGGTTCGGTGCCCCGCCGGGACCGAGCCGGGACAAACTCGAAGCGTTCCTGCGGATCATGGTGCACGACCAGTCCCTGATCACCGACGAACTCATCGACGAGCGGTTCGCCGCCGCGAGCGCACCCGAGTCGCTGGCCGCGATGAAGGCGATGGGCGCGTCGTTCGCCCAGCCCGGCACCTACGAGGAAGGCATGCTCTGGCGTGAGGCGCACCGCCTGCGTCAGCGCGTGCTGCTCATCTGGGGCCGGGAGGACAGGGTCAATCCGCTCGACGGCGCCTTCCTCGCGCTCAAGACGATCCCGCGTGCGCGGTTGCACGTGTTCGGCGGTTGCGGGCACTGGGCGCAACTGGAGAAGTTCGACGAGTTCAACCGGCTGGCACTCGACTTCCTGGGAGCCTCCTGATGGGTATCCGTTCGCTCGCCTACCTCCGCATCGAAGCCACCGACATGGCCGCGTGGCGTGAATACGGGCTCAAGGTCCTCGGTATGGTGGAAGGCTCCGGCACGCATCCGGACGCGCTCTACCTGCGCATGGACGACTTCCCGGCCCGGCTGGTCGTCTTCCCCGGTGAACACGACAGGCTCGCCGTGGCGGGCTGGGAAGTCGGCAACGTCGGCGAACTCGACGAGATCCGGGCATCGCTCGACGCGCATTCCGTGCCGTACAAGGAAGGCACGCCGGACCAGCTCGCCGATCGCCGGGTCGACGGCCTGGTGTCGTTTGAGGACCCGTCCGGTAACACGCTCGAAGTCTTCCACGGTGTCGCGTTGCGGCATCGACGCGTCGTGAGTCCTTACGGCCACAAGTTCGTGACCGGGGAACAAGGTCTCGGGCACGTCGTACTGTCCACTCACGACGATGAAGCCTCCCTCCGGTTCTACCGCGACGTCCTCGGTTTCCGGTTGCGTGACTCGATGAAACTGCCACCGCAGATGGTCGGCAGGCCCGCGGACGGTGCCCCGGCGTGGTTGCGGTTCTTCGGCTGCAACCCGCGTCACCACAGTCTCGCGTTCCTTCCGATGCCGACTCCGAGCGGCATCGTGCACCTCATGGTCGAAGTGGAGAACACCGACGACGTCGGCCTCTGCCTCGACCGGGCCATCCGCCGGAAGGTGCCGATGTCGGCGACCCTCGGGCGGCACGTCAACGATCTGATGCTCTCGTTCTACATGAAGACCCCCGGCGGCTTCGACGTCGAATACGGCTGCGAGGGGCGTCAAGTGGACGACGAGAGCTGGATCGCCCGAGAGAGTACGGCGGTTTCCTTGTGGGGACACGACTTTTCAGTCGGCGCCCGTCCGCCGGGGCAGTCGTGACCCCGGTGACGGACGTCGGATCGGATATCGACCCGGCGCGGTTCCGGTCGGTGCTCGGCCACTTCTGCACCGGCGTCGCGGTGGTGACCGGGCACGACGGCCGGGCGCCGGTGGGGTTCGCGTGCCAGTCGTTCGCGGCGCTTTCCCTTGACCCACCACTGGTCTTGTTCTGTCCGGCCAAGACTTCCCGGACGTGGGCGGTGCTCGCCGAGTCCGGCCGGTTCGCCGTCAACGTGCTCGCGGAAGATCAGCAGGACGTCAGCGCGGTGTTCGGGGCACGCGGGCAGGACAAGTTCGCCACCGTCGACTGGAGCCCGTCCCCGTCCGGATCTCCTTTGCTGGCAGGGGCTTTGACGTGGATCGACTGTGAGCTGGAAACCGTGCACGAGGCAGGTGACCATTATGTCGTCGTCGGCCGCGTCACCGCGCTCGGCGAACCTTCCGAGGACCGGCCGCTGCTGTTCCACCGCGGGCGGTACACCGTGACGGAACCGGTGACGGACGCGCTCGCGGCACTCATGCCGTGGCCGCGTCCCGACGATTGGTTATAACCGTAAAAACGGAAAAACGGAAAAAGCAGGCCCTGTCCTTTCCGAGGTCTTCCGCTTAGCGTTTTCGGCGGAAGCTCACCTAGGGATGGGGAAAGCAACGTGAACGGAAATTCGCGCAGACTGGCCGGAATCGGGCTGGCCGCCGCTGTCGTCACGGTCTTGGCAGGCGTGACGCCCGCGCAGGCCGCCGAAGCCACGATCGTCGGCGCCGGTGCGGAAGGCGTCATCTCCGACAGCTACATCGTCGTGCTCAAGGACGGTTCCGCCGCCGACAAGCCTTCGCTGGCAAGCAAGTTCGGTGGCACGATCGGGCGGCAGTACACGCAGGGCATCAGCGGTTTCTCGGTGGCGCTGGGCGAGCGGCAGGCCAAACGCCTCGCGGCGGATCCGGCGGTCGCCTTCGTCGAGCAGAACAAGGTCCTGCGTGCCGACGGGACGCAGGCGAATCCGCCGTCGTGGGGACTCGACCGGATCGACCAGCGGAAACTGCCGCTGAACAACTCCTACACCTATCCGAATACCGCGGCGAATGTGAATGTGTACGTCCTCGACACCGGTATTCGCGCCACGCACACCGATTTCGGTGGCCGGGTGAAGCAGGGCTACGATTTCATCGACAATGACACGAACGCGGACGACGGTTACGGTCACGGTACGCATGTCGCCGCCACCATCGCCGGCACGAAATACGGTGTCGCCAAGGGTGCTTCGCTGTATCCGGTGCGAGTCCTCGGTTCGGACGGCAGCGGCACGACCGCCGGGGTGATCTCGGGCGTCAACTGGATCACCCAGAACGCCAAAAAACCGGCCGTGGCCAACGCCAGCCTCGGTGGTGGCGCGTCGGCCGCGCTGGACACCGCGGTGCGGAACTCCATCAAGGCGGGGATCACCTGGACGGTCGCGGCGGGCAACTCGAACGTCAACGCCTCGAACTCCTCGCCCGCGCGGGTGACCGAAGCACTCACGGTCGCGGCGGCGGACCGCACCGACCGGCGGGCTTCCTTCTCCAACTACGGTTCCGTGGTCGATCTGTTCGCGCCGGGCGTCGGGATCACGTCGGCCTGGAAGGACAACGACACCGCGACCTACACCGGTGACGGCACCTCGTTCGCCGCTCCGCATGTGGCCGGTGCCGCGGCGCTCTACCTGTCGGCGAACACCGGGGCCACCGCGGCCCAGGTGGCACAGGCGCTGATCAGCGCTTCGACTCCGGGGCTGGTGACCAACCCCGGTAGCGGTAGCCCGAACCGCACGCTTTACGTCGGGTAGGTTCCCTCGGTGGTGGCTCGGTCCCGGCGTTGTGCCGGGACCGAGCTTTTCCGTCCCCTCGGCCGAGGCGGGCCGAGTAGCGACCGCAAGGCCAAGGGCGGCAAGGACAACAGCTGCTCCAGTTCGGCCAGCGCCCGGAGTGACTCCGGGCGTTCCGGTCTGCGTCTGCCGGATTGCCAATGGCTCAGCGTCGGCACACTGATGGAGACGCCGCGGAGTCCGAGGCGGTGGCGGATCCGGTCCAGCGGGAGCCCGCTGGCCGTGATCGCCGCGCGCAGAGCTCGCGGGAACGGTTCTGTGTGCAGGGTGGCGCCGGGGAAGATCTTCGGGGGCGACATGCACCGAAAGTAAGGAGCCGTATCTGGAGTGTCAACGGCGTGCGGTGGTCGTCCCAGCCGGTGAACCCTCCGAAAGTCGGATCGGCTCACCCGCTTCGTGCAGACTGCGCAACGCGAGCGAGTACGACTCCAGCAGCCCCGTCTCGTGATACGGGACGCCGATTTCCGCGCAGTACCCTTGGACGATGGGCCGGGCGCGGCGAAGATGCGGCGACGGCATACTCGGGAACAGATGGTGCTCGATCTGGTAGTTGAGCCCGCCGAGCGCGACGTCGACGACCAGGCCGCCGCGGACGTTGCGTGACGTGAGCACCTGCTTGCGGAGGAAGTCCAGTTCGGTTTCCCCGGACAGGATCGGCATTCCCTTGTGGTTGGGCGCGAAGATCGATCCCATGTAGACGCCCCACAGTGCTTTGTGGACGATGAAGAAGACGAGTGCCTTTCCGGGGGAGAGAACGACGAGCAGTGCGCTGAAGTAGAGCGCGAAATGCGTCAACAGCAGGGCCGCTTCGAGCCCGCGTCGCCGGATGCCGGGCTTCGAAACCGCGCGGATACCGGAGAAGTGCAGGTTCAGGCCTTCGAGCGTGAGCAGCGGAAAGAACAGGAAAGCCTGGTAGCGCCCGATGAACCGCGGGATCCCCTTGCTGGCCCTCGCCTGCTCCTTCGACCACACCAGGATGTCCGGGTCGACGTCGGGATCGAGGTCCTCGTGGTTCGGGTTCGCGTGGTGGCGGGTGTGCTTGTCCATCCACCAGCCGTAACTCATACCGGCACCGAGGTTTCCCGCGATCCGGCCGGCGATCTCGCTGGGACGTCGGGTCCGGAACACCTGACGGTGCGCGAGATCGTGCGACAGCAAGGCGATCTGGCCGAACATCACCGCCTGGAACACGGCGATCCCCAGCTGCCACCAGGAATCGCCGATCGCGAAGAAGGCGACCCAGCCCGACACGAAGAGCGTGGCGACCAGTCCGATGCGGAACACGTAGTAGCCGGGGCGGCGGTCGAGGAGGCCCGCTTCGCTGACGCGGCGGGACAGGCGGGCGAAATCGCTGCCTGTGCGGAGGTTTGCGGTCACCCTGGTGAGTCTGGTGCGGGGCGGGCGTGGGAGTGAATGCGGTGCGCAGGTGGGTCGGGGCGGGGGCTGGCCCTACCTCGCGTGCGGAGTGGGTGTCGTGAGTGGGCCGTTCATGAAGGATTTGGGACGTTGACTGTCCCAAATC
>NZ_JBFBBY010000172.1:0-14566 GCF_040682875.1 Amycolatopsis sp. NPDC051071
AGGACTCCTTCCCTCGACTCAGCCGAGGGAAGGAGTCCTTCACGCGCAACCCAAGTACATGAAGGCCCCCTTCCTGTACCTAGGCGCAAGGAAGGGGGCCTTCCTGTACTTCAGGCGGGCACGGGCGCCAGTACCCGAGCCCACCGAACACCTCGTGAGTGGCGATTCGGGTTATTGAGGGCCAGGTCAAATGTGACGTGTACCTGGGCTCGCTGTGACCGCTCTGTTCGCGGGGTTGAGGGTCGGGGCGAAGGCGTAACTCGCGTGCTCAAGTGCGTAACTTGCGTGCTTGAAGGCGTGATTCGCGTGCTTGAAGGCGTAACTCGCGTGCTCAAGTGCGTAACTCGCGTGCTTGAAGGCGTAACTCGCGTGCTTGAAGACGTGACTTGCGTGCTTGAAGGCGTGATTCGCGTGCTTGAAGACGTGACTTGCGTGCTTGAAGGCGTGATTCGCGTGCTTGAAGGCGTAACTCGCGTGCTTGAAGGCGTAACTTGCGTGCTTGAAGGCGTGATTCGCGTGCTTGAAGGCGTAACTTGCGTGCTCAGAGGCGTAACTCGGGAGTTCCGCCTCTGAGCACGCGAGTGCGGCGGCCGCGCCACCCAGCCCCATCGCGCCTGAAGACGCCACGGTTGACTTACCCCTCAATAGAACTCGGATCACTTACGAGGGTTCTAACCCAACGCCCACAGTCGCGCGTAGTGTCCGCCCGCTTTCACCAGTTCGGCGTGCGTGCCTTGTTCGATGATCCGGCCGTGGCCCAGTACCACGATCCGGTCGGCCTTGGCGGCGGTGGCGAGGCGGTGCGCGACGACGAACGTGGTGCGGCGGCGGGCGAGTTGTTCGGTCGCGCGCAGGACGGCGGCTTCGGTGGACGGGTCGAGGGCGGCGGTCGCCTCGTCGAGCAGGAGGACGTCGGGGTCCACGAGTTCGGCGCGGGCGAGGGCGACGAGTTGCCGCTGTCCGGCCGAAAGGGACCGTCCGCGTTCGCCGACGGGCTGGTGGAAACCGGCAGGGAGCGCGGCGACACCGTCCAGCGCGCCGACGGACCGGACCGCCGCTTCGACCTCCGCGTCCGTCGCGGAAGGCCTGCCGTAGCGCACATTGTCCGCGACGGTCCCCGAGAACAGATGCGCTTCTTGCGGTACCACACCCATCCGCGCGCGCAGCGCGGCGAGGTCGTACTCGCGGATGTCGGTGCCGTCGATCCGGACCACACCGCCTGTCGCGTCGTAGAACCGCGCGACGAGTTTCACGGCCGTCGACTTCCCGGCGCCCGTCGCCCCGACCAGAGCGACGGTCTCGCCTGCCGGAACTTCCAGTGACAGCTGGGTCAACGCGGGTTCATCCGCTGCGGTGTAAGCGAAATCGACGTCCTTGAAGGACACTTCACCTCGCAGCCGCTCCGGGACCGCGACCGGGTTTTCCGCCTCCGGAACGGAAGTCGGCGTGCGCAGCAGGTCGCCGATGCGGGAAAGGCCGACCCGTGCCTGCTGGTAGCCGTCGAACACCGAGGACAGTTGCTGGATCGGCGAGAAGAACTGACCGAGGTACAACAGGAACGCCACCAGCACACCGGCCGACAGCGTGCCTGCCGCGACCCGGTTCGCGCCGACGATCAGCACGACGACCTCGGCCAGTCCGGAAAGCATTGCGGCGAAGGGGAAGTACGTCGCGACGAGACGCTGCGCCCGCAGTCGCGAACGGCGGTACTCGTCGCTGCGGGATGCGAACTTCTCGGCCGTGCGCTCTTCGCGCGTGTACGCCTGCGCGACCCGCAGCCCGTTCACGTTCTCCTGCATGTCCGCGTTGACGACGCTGACGCGTTCCCGCGCTTCGGTGTACGCCTTCGACGAAGCCCGGCGAAAGATCACTGTCGCCACGATGAGGATCGGGAGAACCGCAAGCGCGTACGCCGCCAGCCCGATGTCGGTGATCATCAGTGCCGCCGCGATCCCGGCCAGCGTCAGCGCGCTCACCACGGCTTGTGCGACGCCGGTCTGCAGGAACGTCGAGAGCGCGTCGACGTCGGTCGTCATCCGGGTCATGATCTTCCCGGACAGTTCGCGTTCGTAGAAGTCGAGCCCGAGCCGTTGCAGATGCGCGTAACTGCGTACGCGCAGTGAATACAGCACCGTTTCGCCGACCCGCGCGGTCATCTTGGTCTGGAGGTAGATCGCCAGCCAGTCCGCGACGATCACCAGCGCGCCGATCCCGGCGACCAGCCAGATCACCGCTTCCAGCCCGGTGCGCACACCGTTGTCGATGCCGTACTGGTACAGCGCGGGCATCGCGATGGTGGCCAGCGCGTCCGCCGCGACCAGGCCGATCACCACGGCGAGCGGACCGCGTACCGGTTTCAGCAGGCGAGCGAGCCGGAACTTCGGTTCGGGCGCGGTGACGTCGGTGCCAGGGAGCTTCGGCGTATCCGTGGCCGGCGGGAGTTTCCGGACGCTTTCGAGGAGTTCGCCAGTCGGCGGCAGGTCGACATCCCACTCGCCGCCGGAGCCTTTCCGTTCGCCCGCCAGTTCGTGGGTGTCGTCCTGCTTCGGCCACAGCGCGGCGGTGACGCCTTCGGGACCACAGTCGAGACCCTCGCAGCGGTGCGGCTCTTCGACGTCGTCACCGGGGCCCGTGACGAGTTCGCGGAACAGCGGGCAGCGCGCCAGCAGTTGCTCCTCGGTGCCGACGTCGACGACGCGGCCCTTGTCCAGGACGGCGATCCGGTCGGCGAGGGCGAGGGTGGAGCGGCGGTGCGCGATCAGCAGGGTCGTCCGGCTCGCGGTGACCGAGCGCAGCGTGTCGTGGATCGCCGCTTCGGTGACCGTGTCGATGGCGGACGTCGCGTCGTCGAGGACCAGCACACGCGGGTCGGTCATCAGCGCCCTTGCCAGCCCGAGCCGTTGCCGTTGCCCGCCGGAGAGGGTGAGGCCGCGTTCACCGACGAGTGTGTCGTAGCCGTCGGGGAGACGCTGGATGAACTCGTCCGCTTCCGCGGCCCGCGCGGCCGCGCGGATCTCCTCGTCGCTCGCGTCCGGCCTGCCGTAGGCGATGTTGTCGCGCACCGACGAAGAGAACAGGAACGCTTCCTCGAAGACGACGCCGATCGCGCCGCGCAGGTCGTGCTGCCGGACGTCTCGGACGTCGAGGTCGCCTACCTGGACCGAACCGCTGTGCACGTCGTAGAACCGGGGCAGCAGCAGGGAGATCGTCGACTTTCCCGATCCGGCGGTGCCGACGAGCGCGAGCGTTTCGCCCGGCCGGGCTTCCAGTGTGAGGCCGTCCAGCACGGGATCCGTGCGCGTATAGCCGAAGGAGACGTCCTCCAGCCGGACACCGAGCGGGCCTTCCGGCAGCGGCCGCGCGTCCGGGCTGTCGACGACGTCCGGTTGCGCGTCGATCAGTTCGTTGACCCGTTCCGCGCCCGCGCGGGTGAGCTGGGCCTGGACGACCAGGCTGGAGATCATCCGGGCCGGGCCGATCAGGATGGCGAGATAGGTCGCGAAGGCCAGGAAAGTGCCGAGGCTGACCTCGCCCTTCAGCGCGAGCACCCCGCCGACCGCCAGCACCGCGACCTGACCGGCCGCGGGCAGCGCCGCCGTCGTGGCTGTGGGCAGCGAGGACAGCCGGGCCGCGCGCAGGCGTTCGGCGAAGAGCTTCCTCGCCGTCTTCTCCAGCTTCGCGACTTCGCGCGCCTCCTGGCCGAAGCCCTTCACGACGCGTACGCCGGTGACGGTCTCCTCGACCTGCTGCGCCACGTCGGCCGCGCGCTGCTGCGCTGCCCAGGTCGCCGGGAACAGCCGTTTCCGGCTCACCGCCATGATGATCGCGATCGCCGGGGCGACCACCATCGCGATCAGGGTCAGCGTCGGCGACATCCACAGCATCGCGACGAGGGACAGCAGCGCGAAGATCACCGACCCCGCCGACAGTGGCACCTGCATCAGGACCGACGTGACCAGTTGCAGATCCGAGATCGCGCGTGAGGCGACCTGGCCGGTGCGCAGGGCGTCCTGCTTGCCGCCGTCGAGCCGCGAAACCGCGTTGAACACCTGACGGCGCAGGTCGTGCTGGACGTCGAGCGCCAGCCGTCCGCCGACGTACCGGCGGGCGAACGCGTTGGCGAAGGTCAGCACCTGCAGCACCGCCATCACGGCGGCGAGTACGCCGAGGCGGGAGGTGTCACCGGCGACGGCGCCGTCGAGCGCCTCCCGGATCAGCAGGGGACCGGCGGCCTGCAGCCCGACGCCGATGATCGCGGCGCCCAGCGACAGTACGACCAGCCAGGGATGTCGCCAGCACGAAGCGGCCAGGCGGCGGATCCAGCCTCCGGCGGGTACCGGGGCCGTCTCACGAACCGGACTGGCTTGACGTGGACGCGGTGGAGCAGTAGTCACCCCGACAGCCTAGGCGGCCGCACCGACAGGATCGGCCGGTCCGCGGAGTGCCGAACGCCATGAACGGCCCGTTACTGGCGAAATTCGCCAGTAACGGGCCGTTCATGGCACCCGTGGACAGGCTTACGTGATGTCCTTTTTCTGGTTCACGGCCCAGCCGGCGAGGAAGAAGATCATCGTCCAGCCGAAGAAGATGAGCGCGGACGCCCACCACGAGAACGCGCCGGGGGCACCGGCCGCGTACTGCAGTACCCACGCCGTCTCGTCCTGCAGCGCCGGCACCTTCACACCGGCGGCGCCGAACGCCTCCGCGCCGATGGCGCCCACGATGCCGTTGACCGTGCCGTTCGGCAGGACGCCGCCCAGCCAGGTGACATCGGCGGCGCCGAACATGACGAACACCAGGACGTTCTCGACCACGAGCATCCAGATGGTCAAGGTGATGATGCTGCCGACCACGCTGCGCCACACCGCGCCGACCCCGATACCGAACAGGGTGGCGAGGATCGTCGCGAGGACACCCGCGCCGAGCACGCCCAGCCATTGACCCGCCGTCGGCAGACGCGCGCTGTCGACCGTGATCACCGTGCCGAGGCTCGCCGCGGCCACGATGATCACGCCGTAGATCGCGCCCCACGCGATGTAGGTGATCATCTTCGCGGTCAGCGCCGAAACCCGGTTCGGGGCGGTGAGGAACGTGGTGGTGATCGTCTTCTTCGTGTACTCGCCGGCGAGTGCGAAGACACCGAAGATGATCGGGATCATCGTGCCGATGTTGATGCCGTGCCCGAGCGCGAGCAGGCCGACGGGCAGTTCGCCGGTCGAAATGCCGAGCGCTTCGGTCAGCTCACGGGTGTCCGAGCGGCCGAGGAAGTCACTGAAGTCGTTGGTGACCATGCCCCAGAACAGGGCGAACGCGAACGCGAAGACCACCGCGGGGATCATCAGCGCCCACCACGCCTTGAGCGTGAGCGTCTTGCGGAACTCCGCCTTGATCAGATTGCCCATCAGCCCTGGCCTCCCCAGCCCTCGTTCTGGCCCTGCTGCTGCGCCTGCTGCTGAGGCGGCGCCTGCTGGTACTGCTGCTGTTGCTGCGGGGGCTGCTGGCCCTGCTGGAACTGCTGCTGTTGCGGCGGCGCGAACCCGGGAGCCGGGGTGTTCGGCGGCGCGAACCCGGGCGGCGGCGTGTTCTGCGGGGCGTAGCCCGGAGGCTGTCCCTGATATCCGGGCGGCGGGCCCTGATAACCCGGGGGCGGACCCTGGTAACCAGGCGGCGGTCCCTGCTGGAACCCGGGCTGCGGCGCCGAGTACTGGCCCTGCGTCAGCTGGAAGAACATCCGCTCCAGATCCGCGGTCTCCTCCTGCATGCCGTAGACCGCGATACTCGCCTTCGCGGAGATGTCACCGATCTGCTGGACCGTCGCACCGGAGACCGCGACCCGGCCGTCCGGCATCGGCGCGACCTGCGTGATTCCCGCCTCCTGCAACGCCGTGACCAGACCGTTCGCGTCCGCGGACTGCACCAGCACCCGCGACTGGTTGCTCTTGCGCAACTGGTCGAGCGAGCCGTTGTAGCGCGTCATGCCCTGGCTGATGATGATGACCTGGTCGATCGTCTGCTCCACCTCGTTCAGCAGGTGGCTCGAGACCAGGACCGTGCGCCCTTCACGCGCGTACGCGCGCAGGAAGTTCCGAAGCCACAGGATGCCTTCGGGGTCGAGACCGTTCGTGGGCTCGTCCAGCACCAGCACCTGCGGATCCCCCAGCAACGCCGTCGCCAGCGCCAGCCGCTGCCGCATACCGAGCGAGAACCCGCCCGCCTTGCGGTCCGCCGCGGACGACAGGCCGACCAGGCCGAGGACCTGGTCCACGCGCTGATCCGGCATCCCGATCGCCGCCGCGTACACGCGCAGGTGATTCCGCGCCGTGCGAGCCGGGTGGAAACCCTCGTTCTCCAGCACCGAACCGACGATCCTCGCCGGATTCCCCAGCTGGTCGTGCGGGCGCCCGCTGATGGTCGCCGTGCCGTTCGTGGGCGTCACCAGCCCGAGCAGCATCCGGAGCGTCGTCGTCTTCCCGGCCCCGTTGGGCCCCAGGAAGCCGGTCACCGACCCCGGTTCCACCGTGAAGCTCAGATTCTGGACCGCGTTGACCGCACCGAACTGCTTGCTGAGATTTTGCACCGCGATGCGGCCACTGCCGTCGTGCATACCGTCCCCTTTTGTTGACGAAGGCCGATCACGCGACATCCTGCCTCACGGGGTGCGTTCGCACCCTCGGAAGGGGTCAATCCGCGGAAAGCGATCTTCGTCACGTTCGACCCGGTGACGGTTCCGTCCCCCAGTGCGGCCGCCACTGGGCCGAATGGCCGCTGACGTCTGGTTTTACGTCGCGGAGCGCGGAAGTTCACCGACTACCGGGATGGTCTGTGAAGAAATAATTCCGAAGACATGGCAACCCCATGCAGCGCGCAGGCGACTTATTACCTACGATGTAGGAGGCGGCCCGCTCCCAATGACCCCCAGGTTGGTTGAGCGGGCCGCCGTTATTTCTGGGGCCCGAGCCCCAGACCCCACGGTGCGGTCGGTGGCGGTGGGCGGCGTTTGCTGGGTCCAGCGGCGAGTTCAAGTACATGAAGGCCCCCTTCCTTGCGTCTAGCGACAGGAAGGGGGCCTTCATGTACTTGGGAGCGAGGGATCTTCGCACTGGGGGTCGCAAAGACCCCTCGCGTGGGAGTGTGGCTTGGGGTCAGGCCAGGACGGCGGACAGATCCGTGGCGGGCAGGCCGTGCGCGGCCGCGACAGGGGCGTTGGTCAGGGCACCGGCGTGTGTGTTGAGGCCCTTCGCCAGCGAAGCGTCGGCCTGCAGCGCCTTCTGCCAGCCGAACTCCGCCAGCTGGACGGCGTAGGGCAGCGTCACATTGGTCAGGCCGTAGGTCGAGGTGCGCGGGACGGCACCCGGCATGTTCGCGACGCAGTAGAACACCGACTCGTGCACCAGGTAGGTCGGCTCGTCGTGCGTGGTCGGCCGCGAGTCGGCGAAGCAGCCGCCCTGGTCGATCGCGATGTCCACCAGCACACTGCCGGGACGCATCCGCGCGACGAGGTCGTTCGAGACCAGCTTCGGCGCCTTCGCGCCGGGGACGAGCACCGCGCCGATGACCATGTCGGCCTCCAGCACGGACTGCTCGACCGACAGCGCGTTCGAGGTCACCGTGCGGATGCGGCCGCCGAAGTCGTTGTCGATCTGGCGCAGCCGGTCGACGTTGGTGTCGAGGATCTCGACGTCCGAGCCAAGGCCGAGCGCGACCCGTGCCGCGTTGAGGCCGGCGACACCGCCGCCGATCACGACCACGCGCGCCGGGTGCACGCCGGGGATACCGCCGGGCAGCACGCCGCGGCCACCGCTCGGCTTCATCAGTGCGTACGCGCCCACCTGCGGCGCCAGCCGCCCGGCGACCTCGGACATCGGCGCGAGCAGCGGCAGCGCGCGGTTCGGGGTCTGCACCGTCTCGTACGCGATCACGGTGGTGCCCGCGGCCAGCAGCGCGTCGGTCAGCGGCCGGTCCGCCGCGATGTGCAGGTAGGTGAACAGCACCTGGTCGGCCCGCAGCCGCGGGTACTCCTCGGCGATCGGCTCCTTGACCTTGAGCACGAGCTCGCCCTCGGACCAGGTTTCCTCGGCCGTCGCGAGCACCTTCGCGCCCGCGGCGACGTACTCGTCGTCGGTGATGGACGAGCCGAGTCCCGCGCCGGTCTCGACGAAGACGTCGTGGCCGCGCCCGGTCAGTTCGTGCACGCCAGCCGGGGTGAGCGCCACCCGGTATTCGTGCTTCTTGATTTCACGGGGGACGGCGATACGCACTGCGTGCCTCCTGCGGCGGGTCTGCGGATGTACTGGCGTACACAAGGTGCTGCCACTCACGGTGATGCACCCGGACGGCGGTGTCATCGTGCCGGTAGGACAGTCTTCGAAGCCGTTCGTCGTGGCGAGGGCACAATCACTTGACCTCCAGTTAACTGGAGCTTGCACCTTGGGTGACATGAGAGCCGTGTGGTTGAAAGAGTTCGGCGGGTCCGAAGTACTGGTTGCCGGGGATGCCCCCGACCCTGTTCCCGCAGCGGGCCAGGCGCTGATCGAGGTCGCCTTCGCCAACATCACGTTCGTCGAGACACAGTTCCGTGCCGGCGCCCCGGGGCCGTTCCGTGCCGAGCTGCCGGTGATCCCGGGCAACGGCGTCGGCGGTGTGATCAGCGCGGTCGGCGACGGGGTCGACCTCGACCTGGTGGGGAAGCGTGTCGTGACGTCGACAGGTGGCTCCGGGGCGTACGCGCAGCGGGTCGCCGTCGCGGCCGACGCTGTCTTCGAGTGCCGGACGGTCTCGCGCTCGACGCGGCTGTCGCGATCCTCGCCGACGGCCGCACGGCGACGGCGCTCGTCACCGCGGCGCGGATCCGGCCCGGGGAGCGCGTGCTGGTCGAGGCCGCCGCCGGGGGTGTCGGCGGCCTGATCGTCCAGCTCGCCAAGGCGGCGGGCGCGGAAGTCGTCGGCGTGGCGGGCGGTCCGGCGAAGGCCGAGCACGTCTGGGAGCGTGGTGCCGACCTGGCCGTCGACTACCGCGAAGCGGACTGGGCGGTGAAGGCGGGTGAGGTCGACGTCGTGTTCGACGGGGTCGGCGGCGAGATCGGGACGACGTCGTTCGGGCTGCTGAAGCCCGGCGGCCGGATGCTGATCTACGGGCTGTCGAGCGGAAAGTGGACAGAGGTGTCCGAAGAGGACGCGGCCGCGCGCGGTGTCACGGTGATCCGGAACCTCGGCGGACCTGCCGACATGCGGGCCTTCACCGAGTCAGCGCTCGCCGAAGCCGCCTCGGGGCGGCTGGAACCCGTGATCGGCCAACGGTTCCCGCTGGAGCGGGCGGCCGACGCCCACGCGGTGATGCAGTCGCGTGGCGCGATCGGCAAGACGCTGCTCGAGGTTTGAGGTCCGGCGTCGGCGAGATCAAAAAGGGATGCGTGATTTCACGTTTGCCTGCACGATGATCTACGAAAGCAAGAGGTGAAGCTCGGCCGCGTCCGCTGGGGGTGGGCGCGGCCGAGCAACCTGCGAAACGGTAAATGCAGCACGATCGAGTCAAGATGTTGATCTTACTGGCCGGTAAGCTGCCATTCTATTGCGCATGACAAATCAGGACTGGCGGCGGGAGCGGCGTGTTCGCACCGTCGACACCGAGGGCAATCCGGCCGATGTCATCGTGGGTCTGGTCGAAACTCCGGGGCATGGCTATGAAGCCGCGCTGCGGGTCGACGGCGGCCCCGGTGTCCTTCTGCCGCTTTACCCCGGTGCCGATCTGCTCGCCGCGGTGCGTCAGACCATTGAAGACGGGTATCGGGCCAGCGCGCACTAGCCGCTGGTGTCAGGAAAGGGTCTTTCAGGACAGACAGCGCCAATTGAAGGCGTGTCATGAAAGACCCTTTCCTGACGTCTGCGGACGGTTTCGTCGCACGACAAAGTGTTCACTGGTGAACAGAATGAAGTGGAATCCCGATCAGCTCCAGCGCAGTGAAATGAGTTGCGTGATCAACGCGAGCCGGACGTCCGGATCGTCCAGATCCAGCGGGACGAGATCGAGCAGCCGCCGCATCCGGTACCGCAGGGTATTGGGATGGATCCGGAGTTCCTTCGCGGCCGCGCGCGGGTCTCCGGGATGCCGTAGCCACTGGTAGAGCGTGTCGACGTAGCCGGTCTCGTGGGTTTCGTCGTGCGTCCGCAGCAGGCCGAGCGGCCCGAGTTCGGACACCTTCGCCGTACTCGCCGCCGTCGCGCCGCGGTGGAGCGAAAGCGCCGTCCACGCCTCGTCGAAGACCACGACGCGACCGGGGACGAGTTTGGCGCGAAGCAGGCCCAGTGCTTCGTCGGCCTGCGCCCGCGACGTCGCGAGTTCGCCGATTTCGCGGGCGGATCCCGCCGCCGCCCTCGGTGTCCCGCCCCGGCGTGACGCCGGCAAGGCTTCGAGCGCGGCGCGGAGTTCGTCCCAGCCGTCGCCTTCCGGGACGACGGCGTAGAGCACGCCGCCGAGTTCGGTCGCCACGGGCCGCCTGCCCACTCCTTGCGAGATCCGTTCGAGCAGTGCGAGCCGCAGCCCTTCGTCATCGCGGCCGTCGCCGCCGGAGACCTCGATGACGACGACGCGGTGCGGCTCTTCGGAAAGGTCGAGTTCCGCGATCGCCTTGCGCGGGCTGGCCTTGCCTTCGAGCACGGCACGCAGGAGCTCTGCCGAGACACGGCGCTGGGAGTCGGTGTGGGCGCGACGCCGCAGCAGGTGCAGTGCGACGACGGGTGCCGCGTCGGCGAAGGCGGCCGCGCGTTCGTCGGAGACCGGGCCCGCGACGACCGCCCACATCGAACCCAGCAGTTCGCCACCCATCCGGATCGGCACGATGAGCCGGGGCAGCGTCCCGTCGCGCTGCGCGGGCACGAAGATCGTTTGCCGCCCACGGGAAAGCTCGCGGAACACCCCTCGCGAGCGGAACCGCGCGAGGACGTCGTCGGGGATACGGCGGCCCATGATCGTGGACACGCGCGCGGAGTCGGTCAGGTCCTGCCGGGCCGAGTACGCGAGCACACGCGAGTTGGTGTCCTCGATGGTCACCGGCGCGTCGACCACCGAAGCGACCGCGTCCGCGAGCCGGAACAAGTCGCCGGAACCGGGGCCGCCGTCATCCTCCAGCGCGTCGGACTCGTCGGCCAGCGCGTCGAGGACGGTCCTGAGCAGCCAGACGAGCTGGGCCCACGACGTCGCCGGGCGCACTTCGATCAACGCGATGTCCGCCGACTTCGCCGCCCGCTTCACCGACGGCTTCGCCGCGAGCGGGGGTTTCAGCAGGACAGCCGCCGCACCTTTCGACGCGCTGAGCTTGACGAGTTCCGCGGCGTCCGACGTCTCGGCGATGGCGACGCCGAGTACGAGGTCACCCGCGGCGAGGGTGGTGCCGGGCTCGGCGATGACGACGTCGCCGACGGCCGGGGACTCTTCGGGCACCTGGAGGGCGTGCAGCAGCGTCGGACCCACCCGGTCGACGACACTGCGCACGGAAACCATGCCTTATTTTGCGCCCGCTGACGAAAACACGCCGAAGGGGCCGCGTCGAAGACAGCTCGCGTCGGGCGACCGGGCGCCCCTTCATCGCGTTTTCGTGGGCCTCCGGCCCAAGACGTCTACCGGTTACTCGTCCGGAGAAGCAGCCTTGGGGCTGGTGGGCGATGTTCGTCGATTCGGAAGGCAACCGGTTCGCCCTCCAAGAACGCTCGAACGGGTGAGGGGTCATGAGACGCGGTTCCCATCTTCTGGGAGTGGTTGGGTGCTCCGTTCGGCGGAGCTAGCTTCGGTGGCAACAGCCGAACCCCTTGAGCCGCTAGGAGAATCGCGATGAGCGCGGACGGATGGTCGTTCGAGACCAAGCAGATCCACGCGGGCGCGGCACCGGATACCGCCACCGGTGCGCGGGCGACCCCGATCTACCAGACCACTTCGTACGTGTTCCGCGATACCCAGCACGGCGCCGACTTGTTCAGCCTCGCCGAGCCGGGCAACATCTACACCCGGATCAACAACCCCACGCAAGACGTGCTGGAGCAGCGCCTCGCCGCGCTCGAAGGCGGTGTCGCGGCGCTGGCGTTCGCCTCCGGGTCCGCGGCGACGACGGCGGCCATCCTCAACCTCGCGAACGCGGGTGACCACTTCGTCTCCAGCCCGTCGCTCTACGGCGGTACCTACAACCTCTTCCACTACACCTTGCCGAAACTCGGCATCGAGGTCTCGTTCGTAGAGGATCAGGACGACATCGAGCAGTGGAAGGCCGCCGTCCGGCCCAACACCAAGCTGTTCTTCGCCGAGACGCTCGCCAATCCCGGCAGCAACGTGCTCGACATCCGCGGGGTCGCCGACGCCGCACACGAGGCCGGTGTCCCGCTGGTCGTCGACAACACCGTGCCGACGCCGTACCTCGTGCGCCCGATCGAGCACGGCGCCGACATCGTCGTCCACTCGGCCACCAAGTACCTCGGCGGCCACGGCACCACGGTCGCCGGTGTGCTGGTCGACGGCGGCACGTTCGACTTCGGCAAGGATCCCGCGCGCTTCCCGGGGTTCAACGAGGCCGACCCGAGCTACCACGGTCTCAAGTACTGGGAGGCACTCGGCCCCGGCGCGTTCGCCGCCAAGGCCAGGGTGCAGATCCTGCGTGACACCGGCGCCGCGATCGCGCCGCTGAACAGTTTCCTGATCCTGCAAGGGATCGAGACACTGTCGCTGCGGCTGGAACGGCATGTGTCCAACGCGCGGGCACTGGCCGAATGGCTGGAGCAGCGTGACGAGGTCGAGAAGGTCTACTACGCCGGCCTGCCGTCGAGCCCGTACTACGAAGCCGCACAGAAGTACCTGCCGAAGGGTGCGGGTGCGGTCCTTTCGTTCGACCTGCGCGGTGGTGTCGACGCCGGACGGGCCTTTGTGGACGGTACGGAACTGCACAGCCAGCTGGTCAACATCGGCGACGTGCGCAGCCTGATCGTGCACCCCGCCTCGACAACACACAGCCAGCTCTCGGCGACGGAGCAGGTGGCGAGCGGTGTCACTCCGGGTCTCGTGCGGCTCGCCGTCGGGCTGGAAGGGATCGAGGACCTCAAGGCCGATCTCGAAGCCGGATTCCGGGCGGCCAAGGCGGTTCTGTGACCCAGGCTCCCGTTCCCCCTTCCGCCACCGGTGCGTGGCGGGAGGGGGATCCGCCAGGGCGTCGCCGGTTCGTTTCCGGCACCCAGGTGCTCGAAACCGGGCCGGAACTGCCTTTCACGCTCGCTTACGAGACGTGGGGAACGCTGAATCCCAGCGTCTCCAACGCTGTTCTCGTCGAACACGCCCTGACCGGCGACAGTCACGCCGTCGGCCCGGCGGAGGAAGGCCACGTCAGCCCCGGCTGGTGGGACGGCCTGATCGGACCGGGCAAGGCGATCGACACGAGCGAATTCTTCGTCGTGGTCCCGAATGTGCTCGGCGGATGCCAGGGGTCGACCGGTCCTTCGTCACTCCATCCCGATGGAAAGCGTTGGGGCGGCAGGTTTCCCGCTGTCACCGCGCGGGATCAGGTGGCCGCCGAGGTCGTGCTCGCCGACGCGCTGGGCATCGGCCGGTGGGCCGCGGTGCTCGGCGGTTCCATGGGTGGGATGCGCGCACTGGAATGGGCCGTGAGTGAGCCGGAAAGGGTCGCCTCACTGCTTGTCCTGGCGTCGACGGCGCAGGCATCGGCCGACCAGATCGCCTGGGCCGCACCGCAACTGCACGCCATCCGGTCCGATCCGGGCTGGCACGGTGGCGACTATTACGACGTTCCCGGTGCTGGACCGGACACCGGCCTCGGCATCGCGCGCCGGATCGCCCACGTCACCTATCGCAGTGAAGCCGAACTGTCGCAACGCTTCGGACGGCGATATCAGGACGGCGAGGACCCGATGCGCGGCGGCCGGTTCGCCGTCGAGTCCTATTTGGACCATCACGCCGGGAAGCTGTCCAGACGGTTCGACGCCGGCAGCTACGTGGTGCTCACCGAATCGATGAACACCCACGACGTCGGCCGCGGGCGCGGCGGCGTCGCGAACGCGCTCGGCCGGATCACCGCGCGGACGGTCGCCGCCGGAGTGGACAGCGACCGGCTCTACCCGCTGTACCAGTCACAAGCGATCGCGGACGCCGTGGCCGGTGCGGAATTCGCCGTCATCGGCTCGCCGTACGGGCACGACTCGTTCCTGATCGAGACCGAGCAGATCGCGAAACTGGTCCGGCTGCTGCTCGGCCAGTGATCGGTGTCCAGACACGCCTAGGGCGTGTCTGGCAAATCTGTTCGATGGGATTCGTGATCCAGGTGGTTCCTGGTGGTGTGGGCCCTTCGTCCTCGTACTGGGCGTACTTGGTCGAAGGGCCCACGCCGCCAGGGACCGCCTGGGCGCGAAGACCACGAACGAGATTTGCCAGACACGCCCTAGCTTGAGTTTTAACCTGTTCGGCGGGGTCGTGGGTTGCTGGATTTGGTTTTCTTTCTGTGGTTGGGTTTCTGTCTGTTTGGGCTGGTGACGGTATGGACGTCGTGGCGTGGCGCGGGTTGGTGGTTGGGTGTTCCGGC
>NZ_JBFBBY010000173.1:0-14393 GCF_040682875.1 Amycolatopsis sp. NPDC051071
ACAGGAAGGGGGCCTTCATGTACTGGGGGAAGGTGTGAAGGTCGAGTTTCCTCGGCTGAGCCGAGGGAAGGGGGCCTTCACGCGACGTGGTGTGGCCCGAAGCGACAGAGGGAAGGGTCAGGGGGTGATGGTCCGCACGTCCCAGACCCACACGCCGTCGACGAACTCGGCGGGCTTACGCAAAAGCAGGTCCACGGTGGCCCGGAAGGCGTCCTGGTGTTCACGCGGGATCAGCACGAGCACGTCGGCGTTCCAGTACCGCAGATCGTCCAGCGCCTGCACCCGCTGCGACTCGGTGATGGTCGCCGGGACACCGGTCTGCTTGATCTGGTCGAAGATGATCGACGTCGGCCGCTGGATGGCGCCGTAGCGGCCACGTTTGTCGTTCGGACCGCTCGGCCCGACGAAGTAGCCCTCCGGCATCGAATAGCCCAGCCCGGCGTCGATCTGCCAGTGCAGTGGCTCGGACTCGCCGGAACTCGGCAACGGCACGGGCACCACGGTGCCGCCCGGCGCGACGTAGGTCCGCCAGGTGCCGTCGGCGAGGAACTTCGGTGTCGGCGGCCGCTCCTTGACGACCAGTTGCGTTGGCGCCACGGGCAGCAGCACCGCGATGACGACGCCGATCCACAGCAGCCGCAAGGGGAATCGCCGTTCCCCCGAAACTTCGGGCAGCTTCGACGCGGCGGTGTAGACGCGCTCGGTCGCCAGTGCCAGCAGGGCGCCGACGAGCGGGATACAGCCCATCGCCAGCCGCGATTCCAGCAGCGATTCGAACAGCGGCAGTTCCGAAAGGAGCTTCCACGGGCCGGGGATGCCGGTCTCCTCGTGCACCACGATCAGTTCCACGCCAAGGGAAAGCCAGGCCATCACGAACATCGAGACGGCGAGTGCCCTCGCGAACACCTCGCGCCACAGCCAGACGGTGATGATCACCATCAGCACGATGAGCGGCCAGCCGAAGAAGGCGTTCTCCTCGGTGCGGTTCATCGACACGTCGGCCGCGGCCTGTGGCTGCCCGGCGACCGACTGCGTCGCGAACCGGGTGAACGCGGCCGTGTCGTTGCCGACGGGACCGTGTTCGATCGCCTGGTAGCTCTGCGGGCCGAAGAACTGCCACCACAGCGGGAACGCGCACAGCACCAGCGCCACGAGGACACCGATGCCGACCCCGATCCCCAGCGGTTTCGCCATCGGCGGGAACTCTCGGTAATTCGTCGCGAAGTAGGCGATGGCGAAGATCACGAACGCCATCGCGAAGATCAGCAATGGCTCTTCGCCGAGGAAGATCTGGTACGCCGCCAGCAGGCCGAGGAAGATCCCGTTGCGGACCGGGCGCTCGCCGCGGGCGATCTTGAACACCAGCAGCGCGATGAACGGCAGGACGAACCACGCGACGAAGTTCGGATGCGCGTTGCCGTGCGAGATCATCGGCGGGGCGAATCCGACGAACGCGCCGCCGATGGCCGCGCCGACCCGGTTGGTGACCAGATGCCGCGAAAAGACCCAGTACCAGGCCGCCGCCGTGCCGGCGAGACCGCCGGTGAGCGCGACGGCCCAGGTGACCGTCGGGCCGAAGAGGAGGGTCACCGGCGTCAGCGGGATGCCGATGCCGAGCATGGCCGTGTTGGCCATCAGGTTCACGCCGAGCGGATGGTTCTGGAACTGCGTCGTCAGCGGATTGTTCAGGTGCAGCACGTTGTCCGCGGTGACGGAGAAGAACCACTCCCACAGGTTCTGATCCGAAGCGCTGTTCCAGAGATAGCCTTTTTCGAGGTCGAGCCAGAGCCCGTTGTAGAGCAGGAACGCGAACAGCAGGAAGCCACCCATGATGGCGGCGTCGGCGGCGGCGAACCGGCCGGGCCTCGTGGGAGTCTCTTCGGCCTCCACGGCCGCCGCCTCAGCCTGGAAAAGACTCACTGACCATCCTCACGGCTCGACAACGCGGGCGAGAAAGTAGATCACACCCGTCGTGGCATGCCGCACGAGCAGGAGGAACGGGCGATCGACGGCGACCTCGAGGGGTTCGTCGACCATGATCGACGTCAGCCGCATCAGCACCGCCGTCGCGGCGGCGCCTTCGAGGCCCTGCTCGTCGATGCGGAGCACGCACTGATGGATGACTTCGGACACTTCGAGCCGGTCGTCGTCGGCGAGGCCGGTGAGATCGGCCCGCGCGGTGAACATGGTGCGCACACCGAGTTCCTGCAGCTTCCGCGTCAGCGGGCTGGCCACGTCCAGTTCGAGTTTCGGCAGTGACAGGGCGAGCGTCTTGGACCGGGTGTTCTCCAACAGCCGCGCGAGTATGCCCGCGTCGAGTTCGGCGTCGTCGAGTTCGCCGTCGGGCAGCAGGACGATCGCCTCCACCCCGCCCTCGGCGCCGAGCCGCACGACCTGCCAGCCGTCCTCGTGGGTGTGGTCGAGCTGTTTTTCGAGCCACATCGTCGGCACCGTACGGGTACCGGACGGCGCGTGGAAGTCCGCGGGCGCGGTGTTGTCACGCGCGAACGGGTTGGTCCACGCGGTTTTGAGATACAGCGCGTTGACGATGGCCGCGACGGTGTCCGGCGCGACCGTCCCTGGCTGGAGCAGTTCGGGGATCAGGTCGTGAGTCGCCCGCGCGACGTCGGCGTTGATCAGCAGGCGCGCGGCCTCCGGGTCGTCCCCGAACGGCGCGCTCGCGACCTTGCCACCCGGCCACGTCGCCAGTTCCTCGCGGAAGGAGTCTTCGAGGGGCAGCCCGTCCCAGGCCCAGAGCGTGTTCGCGACCGCGAGTTCCGGGCCGTCGTCGAGCAGCGACGACGCCTTGCCCAGCAGGTCGGCGAGCTCTTCCGGGTCGCCAAGCAGTTCGACCAGTTCTTCTCTGGTCGCCCCCTTGGAGGCCTGGGTCACCAGGCCGAGCGCGCTCGCGATCGAGTACGGCGAGAAGCACGCGTTCTCCGCGCGGCTCGCCAGCACCCGGTAGAGGTCCAGACCAAACCGGAGGTGGCTTTCGACAGCGCCCATGCCGCAGACCGTACCGTGGACTGGCCGCTCCGTCTCCTGTCGATGAGTTCCCCTTTCCCTTAGTGGTTGGCTTAGCCGTGGCGGCCGGTGTGCCAGGCGTGCCACGCGTAGGCCTGCGCGTCGGTGAGCGACGCCACCTGGTCGACGACCACCCGCAGGCGGGCCTCGTCGTCCGGGGCCGCCTCCCACGCGGGCAGGAAGAGGCCGTCCAGCGCGTCCGGAGCACGGCGGCACAGCGCCTCGACCAGTTCGGCGACGGTCTGACGCTGGCCGTCCTGCATCGCCAGTCGCCGCCTGTCACTCATCACGTACCGCAGCGCGAGTGCCTTGAACAACGCGACCTCGGCCGCGACCTGCTCCGGAATGACCAGTCGCGCGGCGTAGCGGCTCAGCGGCCCCTCGCCGTACACCGCCCGTGTCGCGCCGACGACCGCCGTCGCGAACCGGCCGACCAGTTCGCTCGTCAGCCGTTTCAAAGCGACTTGTGCCTTGAGTGACCCGTCGAGCCCCGGCTGGGTGAGTTCGGCGACCACGGGCAGGTCGAGCAGTTCCTTCGCCGCACCCTCCAAAGTGGACTGCGACTGGTCGGAAAACCGCCGTGCCGCCTCGGCCACCGCCGCGCGCTCCTCGGCATCGGCCAGTACCCGCAACGAAATCCGGCCTGCCAGCACCCCGTCCTCGACGTCGTGCACCGAGTACGCGACATCGTCGGACCAGTCCATGATCTGCGCTTCCAGGCAGGTGCGGCGCTCGGGCGCGCCTTCACGGACCCACGCGAACACCGCGGCGTCGTCGGCATAGACGCCGTACTTCGGATTGCCCTCTTCACGCTGCCACGGGTACTTCGTCGCGGCGTCGAGGCACGCGCGGGTGAGGTTGAGCCCGCCGACGACCCCGCCTTCGAGCAGGATCTTGGGTTCCAGCCTGGTCAGGATCCGCAGCGTCTGCGCGTTGCCCTCGAAGCCACCGCACGACCGCGCGACCTCGTTCAGCGCGCGTTCGCCGTTGTGCCCGAACGGCGGGTGTCCGATGTCGTGCGCGAGCCCCGCGGTGTCCACCAGATCCGGATCGGCGCCCAGTTCGTCCGCGATCCCCCTGCCGATCTGCGCGACCTCCAGCGAATGCGTCAGCCGGGTGCGCGGCACACCGCTGACCTCGGCGCCTTCACCAGGGCCGACCACCTGCGTCTTGCCTGCCAGCCGCCGCAGGGCGGCCGAGTGCAGGACACGCGCGCGATCACGGGCGAAGGCACTCCGCCCGTCTTCGGCGCCCTCCAGCGCCGCGCCCTTGGGCCGCTCGGGCAGCAGGCGCGCCCTGTCGGCCGAGGTGTAGGTGTCGCTCACCAGCCCAGCTTAAGCGCGATCACCGACACTTACCGCGCCCTAGACCTCGCCGGTACCGAACAAAGCGTCCGCCGGGGACTTCGTGAGCCGGTAGTACAGCAGCGCGCCGGTCTCGCGGACGATGTAGTGCGCCTGGGTCTCACGGGTCCGCACGATCGGGCCGCTGTGGGTGGGTGACGTCCAGGCGTCCAGGCCGAGGTCGCCGGCCATGGTCCGGGCGCGGAACGAGTGCCACGGGTCGCTGACCAGCACGGCGGTCTTCCAGCCCCGCTTCCGCACCTGCTCGGCGACGGCCTTCAGGCTGCGCAGGGTGTCGCTGCCCTCGCCGACCGGAAGCGTCGCCGACACGGGGACGCCGCGTTTGCGCAGCCACAGCGCGCCGGCCTGGGCCTCGGTGAAGTTGTCGTCGGCCCGCTTGCCGCCCGCGGTGACGATCGTCTTGGCGACGCCCTGGTCGTAGAGCGCCTTCGCCTTGGCCAGCCGTGACTCGAAGATCTCCGACGGCCTGCCGTTGTACTGGGCCGCGCCGAGCACCACGATGACGTCGGCCTGGTCGCGCACGTCGTCCCGCGCGACCTGCCAGACCCGGAACGCCGTCCCGCCGATCACCGCGAGGACGACCAGCAGTGTGCCCGCCACGATCCGGCGCACCCAGTTCGCGCGGGTGGGTTTGGTCCGTTCGGCGGTACTCACAGGCGTGATTCTCGCAGAGCCGGTCGCCGATCTCAGAGCCAGCCGTGGTCCTCCGCGAGCCGCACGGCCTCGGCCCGGGTCCGTGCCCCGGTCTTGCCGATCGCGGCCGAAAGATGGTTGCGGACGGTGCCTTCGGAGAGGTGCAGCGCACGGGCGATGTCGGCCACCGTGCTGCCGTCCTTCGCCGCTTTGAGGACGTCGTGCTCGCGGCCGGTGAGGGGACTCGCGCCGGTGGCGAGGGATTCGGCGGCGAGCGCGGGATCGACCACCCGCAGTCCACTGTGGACCCTCCGGACGGCGTCGACGAGCTGCTCCGGCGGCGCGTCCTTGACCACGAATCCCGCCGCGCCCGCCGCCATCGCCCGCGAGAGATAGCCGGGTCTGCCGAAGGTGGTACAGATGATGATCCGGCACGACGGCAGCGCGCCGTGCAGTTCGGCGGCGGCTTCGAGGCCGTCCTTGCCCGGCATCTGGACGTCGAGCAGGGCGACGTCCGGGCCGGTTTTCTTGGCGGTGGCGAGCACCTCGTCCCCGGAACCGACCTGGGCGACCACTTCGATGTCGGTTTCGAGGCCGAGCACCGTGGCCAGTGCGCCACGCACCATCGCCTGGTCGTCGGCGAGCAGGATCCGAATCACGCGCAGCCTCCAGCGGGTTCGGCGAGCGGCGCGGGCGCGTCACTGCGCACGGTGGTCTCCGGTACCTCCGCCCGGACGAGCCATCCTCCCCCGGACGGCGTGGTGGCGGTCAAGGTACCGCCGACCGCGGCCAGTCGTTCGGCGAGCCCTTGCAGGCCGTTCCCGGCAGGCTCGTCACCGCCCTGGCCGTCGTCTTCGATCTCCAGCCAGGTCTTGCCGAAGCGGACCTTCACCCGCTTCGCTTCGGAATGCCGGAGCACGTTTGTGACCGCCTCCCGGAGCACGTAACCGAAGATCCGCTGCAAGGCGGGAGCGACGTTGTCCACCGCGTGCGGCAGGTCGGCGTCGATCTCGGCCGCCCGCAACGCCGCCCGCGCCCCGACGAGTTCCGCCGAAAGCGACACCTCGCGGTATTCGGACACCGTGGCGCGGATATCCGACAGCGCACTGCGAGTCAGGCCCTCGACCTCGCGGATCTCCTGAAGCGCGCGGCCGTCGTCCTTACCGCTTTCCAGCATCCGGCGGGCCAGCCCGGCCTTCACCGTGATGGTGGTGAGGCTGTGGCCCAGGATGTCGTGCAGATCCCGCGCCAGGCGCTCGCGTTCCCCCGCCACCGCCAGTGTCGCGATCTCCTGGTTCGCCGCCTCCAGTTTCCGCACCGCACGCACCAGGTTCGCCATGAAGAACATCGCCGCCGTGATCGAGACGACCGCCACGAGATCGCCGACATCTCCTTTCCCGAGAGACAACTGGACGACCAGCACCAGCAGCAACGCCCCGCCGTCCAGGATCAGGGCCCACGCCGGCGGCAGGGTGAAGGCCAGTACCGCCGTCGCGTAGATCAGGACGTACGGGTTGCCCTCGTGCAGGAAGGTCACGACGAGGCCGATGAGCAGCATCGCCGCCGAGAAGCCGTAGGTCATCCGGCGCCGGTTCGGCCGCAGGACGAGCGGGAACAGGACGTAAAAGGCGCCGTAGAGCACCAGGAGGACGGCGACCACCAGTTCCTTCACGGTCGCCCCCGCGGTGAACAGGCCGACACCCGCGGGGATGAGGCTCGGCAGGACGAAGGCGGTCCCGAGGATGAGCCATCCCGCCGGCCGGGGTCCCCGGCCGGTCCGCGGCGGCATATCCGACCACCAGTTCTCGCGGGTGCTCAGACCCGTCTTCACCCTGCCCGGGTAGTCGTTCACCAGTTCACCCTTCTCAGACCCGCGCACTGTCCTTACGGTAACGCCTGATCACCAACGCCCCGAGCACCGCCGTCCACGCCGCGAGCACACCGAGCGCGGCCGGGAAACTCACCGGGAGATGGTCGGTGACGACCGGGCGGACCAGCTGGATCAGCCAGTACGTCGGGGTGATCTGGGCGAGGTCGCTCATCCACGACGGCATCCCGTCGATCGGGATCCACAGCCCGCCGAGGAAACCCATGCCCATCATGACGATCATGTTCATCGGCTGCATCGAGTCCGGCGTGCCGAACTGGCCGAGCAACAGACCGAGCAGGACCAGCGGGATCGCGCCGAGCCAGATGCCGAGCACCAGCCGCGACCAGCCGGAGGCGTCGAGGTGGACGCCCTGGAAGAGGACACCGACCAGCGGGACGACCAGCAGCGACGGGAGTGCGACGAGCATCGCCGAAAGGGCCTTGCCGCCGAGGTAACCGGTGCCGGTCAGCGGGGTCAGGCGCAGCTGGCGCTGCCAGCCCGTGGAACGCTCGATGGCCAGTTTGGCACCACTCGTCATCGCGGCGGAGAAGGTGCCGAAGGCCATCATGTTAACCATGATCACCCCGGCGAAGTTCGCGTCGGACACGGCGAAGACGTTGGTCTGCAACAAGAACATCAGCACCGGGAAAGCGATCGCGAAGAGCACGAACCGCGTCGAACGGAAGGTGCGGACGATCTCGGTTTTGAGATAGGTCGGGTTCATCGGACGGCTTCCTCGGCGTTTTCGGTGGTCAGGGAAAGGAACGCGCCTTCGAGGCCGACAGCGCTGATCTCGATGTCGTGCGCTTCCGGGACGCGGGTCATCAACGCCCGCAGGGTGGCGTCGGAATCGGAACTGGAGATCGCGACGCGGTCACCCCGGAATTCGAAACCGGTGACCGCGGGCAGCCCGGCGATCACCGGCTCCGCCGACGCGGGCACCGCCGCGCGGACCGTGCGCCCCCCGGCCAGCGCACGGACCTGCGCGACCGAACCGTCCGCGACGATCCGCCCCGACCGCATCAGCACGACACGGTCGGCGAACTCTTCGGCCTCTTCGAGATAGTGGGTCGCGAACAGGACCGTGCGACCGGAGTTCGTGTACTCGTACATGGACTTCCAGAACTCGCGGCGCGTCCCGACGTCCATCGCGGCGGTCGGCTCGTCGAGTACCAGCAGATCCGGGTCGCTCACCAGCGCGACCGCGAACCGCACGCGCTGCTTCTGACCACCGGAAAGCTTGGTGGAGCGCCGGTTCCCGAGATCCTCGACCCCGGCGCGGCGCAACGCCTCCCGCACGGGCATCGGCTCGCGGTGCAACGCCGCGACCATGCCGACCGTCTCGGCGACGGTGAGATCCTCGACGAGCGCGCCGCCCTGCAGCATCGCGCCGATCATCCCGTCACCGACCGCGTCACCCGGCTCACGCCCGAAGACGGTCACGGTGCCGGCGTCGGGTTTCGTGAGCCCGAGGATCATGTCGACCGTGGTGGACTTGCCTGCCCCATTGGGGCCGAGCAGCGCGACCACCTCGCCCGGCGCGATCGTGAGGTCGAGCCCGTCCACGGCGTGGACGTCGCCGTAATGCTTACGCAGGCCGGAAAGCCTGACTGCCGCCCCAGCGGTGATGTCTTGTTCTCGCATGCTTCGAGCTTGTCGTGCGGGGGCGCTCGTGCCGTGGGCCGCGCGTCACGACCTGAGGGTGACAGTTGTCAGGGGTGGGCCCGGTTTCGTGCCCCTGCGCCCCTCCCGCACACATGTCATGAGGGGTCCCCATAAGACATTTTTCGTCCTATGGGGACCCCTCATGACACTCAGGTCTGCCGACGCCGGGTGGGTGCGCCCCTCTTGTCTGACCAGAACCCGGTGTCGCGAAAGTGGCTTCGCAACACCACCGTGGCCCTCACGGAGACCCGGCACGCCACGCGGGTCAGGGCTGGCCACGGGGCCCGGCCGCACCTTGGCTATCCACAAAGGACACTTCCCGGTGCCCAAATGACCGATTTGTGCAAAAATGTGCGGTTCGCGATCGGGGTCGTGAGTGATTTGGGTCGTTCTAACCCTCCTTATCACTCACGACCCTCCCCCAAAGCCGCACAAACAGCCCCAACCAGACACCGCAAGGGCGAAAAGTGTCCTTTGTGGATAGTCAAGGAGCGTCAGGTCTCCCTGACGAGTCCACTGTCGCCGCCGAACCCGCCCCGCCATGTTTGACTCACCCCTCAATAACCCTCTTTCCGGCACTCACAACCCCGCCCCCATGCGATGAACGGCCCGTTACTCGCGAAATTCGCAAGTAACGGGCCGTTCATAGCACGCGTGAGAGGCGTCAGCAGCCGATCAGGCGCCCTGCCAGGTAAGCCTCGAGCTTGTCGATCGCGACCCGCTCCTGCGCCATGGTGTCGCGCTCGCGCACGGTCACCGCGAGGTCGTCGAGCGTGTCGAAGTCGACGGTGACGCAGAACGGCGTCCCGATCTCTTCCTGGCGCCGGTACCGCTTGCCGATCGAGCCGGCGTCGTCGAAGTCGACGTTCCAGTGCTTCCGCAGCGTCGCAGCGACGTCGCGCGCCTTCGGCGTGAGATCGGCGTTGCGGGACAACGGGAGGACGGCGACCTTGTACGGCGCGAGCCGGTAGTCCAGCTTCAGCACGGCGCGTTTGTCGACGCCGCCCTTGGCGTTGGGGACCTCGTCCTCGTGGTACGCGTCGACAAGGAACGCCATCATCGACCGGCCGACACCGGCCGCGGGCTCGATGACGAACGGGCGGAACCGCTGCTTCGAAGCCTGGTCGAAGAACGACAGGTCGACGCCGGAGTTGTTCGAGTGCGTCGTCAGGTCGTAGTCGGTGCGGTTCGCGATGCCCTCGAGCTCGCCCCACTCCTGGCCCGCGTTGAACGCGAACCGGTACTCGATGTCGACGGTGCGCTTCGAGTAGTGGGAGAGCTTTTCCTTCGGGTGCTCGTAAAGACGCAGGTTCTCCGGCTTGATGCCGAGGTCCTTGTACCAGTCGGTGCGCGCGTCGATCCAGTACTGGTGCCAGGTCTCGTCCTCGCCCGGCTCGACGAAGAACTCCATCTCCATCTGCTCGAACTCACGCGTCCGGAAGATGAAGTTACCCGGCGTGATCTCGTTCCGGAACGATTTGCCGATCTGGCCGATGCCGAACGGCGGCTTCTTCCGCGCGGTGGTCTGCACGTTGAGGAAGTTGATGAAGATGCCCTGCGCGGTCTCCGGACGGAGGTACGCCACACCCTCCTCGGACTCGACCGGGCCGAGGTAGGTCTTCAGCATCATGTTGAAGTCACGCGGCGCGGTGTACTCACCCCGGGTACCGCAGTTCGGGCACGGGACCTCGGACAGGTCGTCCTCGGTCGTCTCCTTGCCCGTCCGCGCGGAGAAGTCCTCGGCGAGCTGATCGGCGCGGAAACGCTTGTGGCAGGAGAGACATTCGATCAGCGGGTCGGTGAAGACGTCGAGGTGACCCGACGCGACCCAGACCTGGCGCGGCAGGATGACCGAGGAGTCGAGGCCGACGACGTCGTCCCGGCTCTGCACGACGGTCTTCCACCACTGGCGCTTGATGTTGTCCTTGAGTTCGACCCCGAGCGGACCGTAGTCCCACGCCGACTTGGTACCGCCGTAGATCTCTCCACACGGGAAAACGAAGCCTCGACGCTTACACAGGCTGACGACGGTCTCGATGGTGTTCGCGGACACTCCACGCTCCGAAGCATGCGGGGACGGTTAGGACTTGGAACGACAAGACTAACCGCCCGTCCCCGCACGACCTCCGGCGAGGTTGGAACGGGTCAAGGACGGCTGACCAAAGAAGCCGTGACGATGCGGTTGTCCTCGTAGCCGTCGGTCCCGCCGACGTACTCGCCACCGCAAGTGACCAGCACCAGCCGGTGCGGGCCGTCCGGCCCGAACAGCTTCTCCGACTGCTCGGCCAGCTTCGTCTTGTGCACGGTGACGACCTCGCTGATCTTGTAGACCCATTTGCCGCCGTCGGTGTCGACGAGACTGACCTCCTGGCCGGTCTTGAGCCGCCACAGTTCGTCGAACGGGCCTTTCTTGCCCTTCCAGTTCACATGGCCGGAAAGCAGGGACGCGCCCTGCTCGGCGCCCAGTTTCGAACCCCACCAGGTGGCTTCGTCGAGACCCTCGGGGATGGGGAGGGTCCCGTCGGCGGTCAGTTCCTTGCGGATCAGTTTCGCCGTGCCACCGCCGGGTAGTTTGACCGTGCCGGGCGACTGGCCCGTGTCAGCCGGCCCTACTGGGACCTCCGCCGCCGACGTATTCGCCTGGTCCTGGGCCGCCGCGACGACCGGATCACTCTTTCCGGTGAACACGAGCACCGCGACCACGGCCGCCACCACGAAGACCCCCGCGCAGGCGAGGATCCATCCCAGCTTGGAGCGCTTCTTCGGCTGCTCCCCACTCGTCGCACCGTCGTCGAACTGTCCCACCATCGGGTATTTCTCCTTGCTCGCTTCAAGCCGCCGGAACGGCCGGTGTCGCTAGACACGCGACGCGAGCTGACGCGGGTTGCACCGACTTCCCGCAAGTAGTCCTCTAGTTGCGGGAAGGAGTGGGGGCCGGGCGTCAGGCGGGAGGGCCGGAGACGGGGGTGGCGACGACGACCCGGTTGTCCCGGTAGCCGTCGGTCCCGCCGAGGTAGTCGCCACCGCAGGTGACCAGCACCAGCCGGTGCGGCCCGTTCTGGGCGAACAGCTTCGCCGCCTGCGCGGGCAGGTCGTTCTTGTGCACGGTGACGACCTCGCGTACGCGGTAGACCCAGATCCCGCCCGCCGCGTCGCTGACGGTCACCTCCTGGCCGTCCCGCATCCGCCACAGTTCGTCGAACGGGC
Source organism: Amycolatopsis sp. NPDC051071 (assembly GCF_040682875.1). NCBI lineage: Bacteria > Bacillati > Actinomycetota > Actinomycetes > Pseudonocardiales > Pseudonocardiaceae > Amycolatopsis > Amycolatopsis sp. NPDC051071. Next base: position 11,764 of record NZ_JBFBBY010000173.1, read on the forward strand.
CCTTCCCGCCACCCCAGTTGACGTGCCCGGAGATCAGCGCGGTCCCGGAGTCGGCGCCGAGCCGCGCACCCCACCACGCCGCGTCCTGGAGACCGCGCGGGATCGGGAGGACGCCGTCGGCGTTGACCTCGGATCGGACGAGCTTCGCCAGCCCGCCTTCGGGCAGGCGGATGGTGCCGGGCCGCTGTCCCCGCGTCGAACTGTCGGCGGGCAGCGCCAAGGGCGCGCCCTCCTCCCCCTGCAGGACGGCGGGTTCGGCGAACGACACCGAGGATTCCGGGGGTATCCAGGTCAGCACGATCACGCCCGCGGCGATGGCGAGCGCGGAGGCGACGGCGGAGAGTCCCGCCAGCCAGTTCCGCATGGGAACGCTACTTCTCCCGCACCGGGACGGGCTTGCGGCGGCGGTACAGCAGCATGGCCGCGGCGCCGATCAGGATGCCGGCGCCCAGCAGCCCAAGCCCGGCCACGGTCCGCGTCGGGTCGGCGGTCCGCGGCGGGATACCGCCCGCGGGCACGGTCCCCGGCACCGCCGGTTGCTCTGGCGCCGCGCCCGGACCGGTCCCGCCCGCGGGTTTCGCCACGAAGTTCTTCGGGATCGAGCAGCTCACCCCGCCGAGCACGATCGACGTGCGGGCCTCGCGCAGGTCCTTGCCCGCCGAGTCACGCACATGCGTGACGATCTCCAGTTTCCAGCCCGCGGCCGCGGTGACGTCGCCGTTACGCCAGCCGTCCTGCCGGATGAGCTGGTCGAAGGCGGTCACCCGGGACACGGTCAGATCGGAGCTCGTCTTGTCCTTGCTGACGTTCTCGTTCTGGACGGTCGACGGCGGGCCGAGCTTGAGCCCCTTGACGTCGACACCCGAAGCGCCGGACTGCTTGAGCGCACCGTTCTCGTCGCGCACCCAGATCTTGCCAACGCTCGTCGACGACGTCGGCTTGCTCGGCGAGGTGCAGTCCACGGCGCTCTTCGCGCCTTCCAGCACCAGCACGGTGTTGTCGGCGGGCTTCGCGCCGCCGCGCCCGTTGTCGACCAGGGCGTAGTTGCTCTCGGCGAGCGCTGTCGGGACGGTGGTCTGCCGCAGCGCGGCGAGCACGTTGTGGTCGCGGGCGGCGATACCGGCCGGGTACGGATTCGCGGCCGTGCCGTAGCGGCCGAGGTTGACGTCCCAGTTGCCGCCGAACGTCTTCCGCTCGCCTTCGTCACGGGGAACCATGGTGCGATCCGGGGAGAGTTTCGACTGACCGGGGGTCAGCGGCGAACGCTGGGTCTCGGTGATCAGCGAACCCGAGTTCCCGATGCGTATCGAAGCCACGTTCGCGAACGACACGGGCCCGGACTTCTCATCGACGGCCTTCGTCGTCTGCGCCGAGGCGAGCCCCGGAACCGACACCAAAGCGAAGGCCGCCGTCGCGGCGGCCAGCTTCGTCACGAAACGAGTCATGTCTCCCCACTGCCTCTCCGTGCCCTCCGAGCGCGGTCGTCAGCGTAACGAGAAGCGACGAAACGCTCCGCGACAACCTTGCACCGTTAGCGACCACATGCGAAGCGGAATAGTCATTTCTTTGCGAAGTCACCCGAATGGAGCAGTAACGCGGCCGCCAAGTGGTCGCCCGGTCGGCGAGCAGACCACCTCTGGCGGGAACACTAAGATGGAGCCGAGGTGTTACTGGCAATGACTTCGGAAATCATGATGAACTTGGAGGCGGCGATGGCTACGGTGACCCCGGACTCGGCCGCCCCTGGCTTCACGGAGGACTCCGGACCGCATTCGACGGCGCGTCCCCCCGCCGAACCGGCGGCCTCGGCCTCGGCAGGCATTCTCGCGGACGCCGGCGACCTGCTCCGAGCGCTCGCCGCACCCGTGCGGATCGCCATCGTGCTGCAGTTGCGCAGCGCGGACCGGTGCGTGCACGAACTGGTGGACACCCTCGACGTCGCACAGCCGCTGATCAGCCAGCATCTGCGGGTGCTGAAGACGGCCGGCGTCGTACAGGGCGAGCGACGCGGCCGTGAGGTGGTGTACCGGCTGGTCGACGATCACCTTGCGCATATCGTGGTCGACGCCGTAGCCCACGTTCAGGAGGGGAAGTGAGCAGCATGAGTCCCACGACAGCCAACAGTTCCGCGCCGGTGCCGGGACGCCGGTCGACGAAACAGCGGTCCGCCGTGGTCGACCTGCTCAAGGAGATCGACGACTTCCGTTCCGCCCAGGAACTGCACGACGAACTGCGCAAACGCGGCGACGGGATCGGGCTCACCACGGTGTACCGGACGCTGCAGTCGCTGTCGGAGGCCGGGGAGATCGACGTCCTGCGCACCGACACCGGCGAGGCCATCTACCGCCGCTGCTCGTCGCACCACCACCATCACCTGGTGTGCCGTCTGTGCGGCAGCACCGTCGAGGTCGAGGGCCCCGCCGTCGAACGCTGGGCCGAGAAGATCGCGTCGGAGCACGGGTTCTCCGACATCAGCCACACCGTGGAGATCGTCGGGACCTGCTCGAACCACTGACGCCACGGCGCTGCCCGCGTTTCACGCGCCGCCTCTTGCTCGCCCCAAGTACGTGAACTTCGACCCGTCCATCGAAACCAGGAGTACCGGGCAGAGGATCACCAGCAGGCCGAAC
>NZ_JBFBBY010000174.1:0-14355 GCF_040682875.1 Amycolatopsis sp. NPDC051071
ATCCCCCACCCCCGGGGGGGGCACCCCCCCGCCCCCCACCCCACCCGCCGCGCTCGGGGCCCTGTGGTCCACGTGACCCTGTCGCCCCCCAACCGCGCCGGTGTTGGGCACGGTATTCCTGGGGATACAAGCGAAGCCGGTCGGGGGTTCGCTTCCCAATTACGAGGGTGACGGCGGAGACGCCGCTCGTCGGCGTCCGTCCACTTGAGACTCAACCGGTCGTCTTCGAGCCGGTTGGGTCAGGGCTCGCCAAGCGCCGGGACCAGCGCTTTCACCACGTCGGTCACCCGCTTCCCCCCACTGGCGTAAGTGGTCGATGTCGGTTGCGAGGTCAGCACCACCACGATGTAGCGGTCGTTCTTGCCGACGACGCCGGAGGTGTGCAGGATCCGGGCGCCGCGGCAGCACGACCAGCCCTGTTTGATCGACCACGGGAGGTCGCCGACGGCGTCCGGGATGCCGAAGTACTGCCGGATCCCGTCGGCACCGCTTTCCGTCGCACCGCTCAGGGCCCGCATGATCGTCGTCCTCGTGGTGGCGCCCGCCTGATCGAGAACGTAGCGGTAGATCTTCGCGATGTCCGCGGCGATGATCCGGGTGTCACCCCAGCGTCCGGGATCCTCGGGCGGACGGGTGCCGGTGAGGCCGATCTTGGCCGCCCAGCGGGTGACGATGGCCGCGCCGCCGTGGGTGGACCACAACGCGCTGGCGATGTTGTCGTCGCTCGCCGAAAGCATGCGCTGCACGGTGCCCGGCGGTGCCCCGTCCTGCAGTGCCTGGAGCGCGATGAGGATCTTCACCAGCGACGCCGACGTGTAGGAACGGTCCGGCTGAAGGGAAACCGTGTTCTTCTTGACGGTGCGGTCGTAGACGACCACGCTCACCTGCCCGCCGGGATTGAGCGCGGCGATGCCCTTTGGATCGATGGCCCCCGGCTCGCCGGGGTCTGCCTCCTTCTTGGGTGGCGGCGACGCGGAAGGAGGCGCCGCCACCGATATCGGCACCTCGCTCGCCTCCGGTTCGACGCTCATCGCCGCGGCCCCCGACGCCGCCTCGGCGACCGCCGGCGTGTTCGAACCACCACGGGGAACCACCAACATCGCGACGATCGCTCCCAGGCACAGCCCCACCAGGAGGAAAACTCCGCTCACCTTGCCCACACGACTGGTTGGCCGGATCACCCATTCGTGTTCGCGGTCTAGCCCGTTCGTGTGGCGTAGGTCTCGTTTGACGACGAGTTTGTAACCGTGCGACAGCGCGGAGTTGACCAGGCGCGCGTTTCCGGTTTGTCCGGGAGGGTGCCTGGGTATCTGACGGGAGCGTGACTCTAAGTGGCCAACTCTGGAAGGCGGAGCAATGGCACGTGTACAACGCGCTCGGATTCGGACGGCCGGGATTCAGCCCGCGCAGATCCTGGCCGGATTGGCGAGCCTCGCGTTCCTGCTGTTCGGGATCGTGGGCTTCAGCCGGACCGGGTTCGCCAATTTCGTCGGTCACAACGACGCGACGGTCCTCGGGTTCTCGGTGAACCCGCTCTACAACCTCGGATTCGTCCTGATCGGGGCGATCGGCCTGCTGCTGACGTTCGGCTCGGGCCGCTCCCGGGTCTTCGGCCTGCTGACGTTCGCCGCCTTCGGCGCGCTGTTCGTCTGGGGGCTCATGATCACCGGGACCGTTTCGACGAATCCGGTTTCCCAGGCCGGTAACCCGTTCAACCTCAACGGGCCGGACAACTGGCTGCACCTCGGCCTCGCCGCGCTCGGTCTGCTGATCGCGGTCTTGCCCGCACGGCACAAGGTGCTGCTGCCGGAAGACGAAGAGGAGACCGTGGTCGACGACCGGGCCGACAGCGCCACGATCGCCGATCCCGCGATGGACGATTCGCGGCGGCCGAAACATGAGAAAAGCCCGGCCACCGCTCGTGAAGAGCGACCGCCGGGCCTCGCCCACTGACAGCTCAGTAACCGTATTCGGATCCGCCGGCCTCGGCGGGAGCGCCTTCCTCCTTCTTGGGGGCGGCGTTCCCGCTCTGGGCCGCCTTCTGCTTCACCGGCGCGCTGCTCTTGCAGCCGGCGGGCTCGATGACGAACCAGGTGCCGCCGACGCCGTGTCCGTTCGCCTCGCCGGCGTTCGCGTCCTTGCTGTAGCGGTAGACGGGCCAGCCGCCGACGGTGACCTGCGTGGCGCCGTCCGCGCGCTTCACGGTGCCGAGCAGTTTCGCGGCGATGCCTTCGAGCTGGACGTCACCCTCGGCGAGCACCGGCGGCCAGGTCTTGGCGCAATCACCGTTGCAGGTCGGCTGCTTGTTCTTCTTGTCCTTGGTGAACATGTAAAGGGTGAAGCCCTGCTGGTCCACAATGGCCGGTCCGATGCCGTCGACGTTGCTCGCGACCAGCTTCGTGGCGCCGTCCGCCTTCTGCTCGGCGGGAGCTTCCTTCGCGGCCTGTCCGGCCTTGCCGCCCTTCGCGTTCGCGGCGTACCAGGTGCTGCCGACGCCCTGGCCCTTCGTCTCGCCCGCCTTGGCGTCCTTGACGTAGCGGTAAAGCGCCCAGCCTCCGACGGTGACCTGCTTGCGGCCGTCGGCGCGGGTCAGCTCGCCGACCAGCGCCTGATCCACGCCTTCGATCTTGACGTCGCCCTCGGCGAGCACCGGCGGCCAGGTCTTGGCGCAGTCGCCGTCGCAGGTGGACTTCGGCGGTTTCGGGGCGTCCTTGTCGAAGCGGTACAAGGTGAACCCGTCCTTGTCGACGAGCACCTGGCCGAGATCCCCGGCTTCGGCCACGGCCACCTTGGTCTCACCCTTGGCCGCGGGGGCGTTCCCGCCCGCCCCGGCGACCGCCGCGGCAGGCGCGACGGCGGGTGCGGCGGCCTCGGTGCCACCAGAACAGGCCGACAGCAGCGCCAGGCCCGCGGCCGCGGACGCCGTTGCGACGACGAAACGCTTGCGAAGCATGGGATTTCTCCTTGTTCGTAGGGGTTCCGCGGCTTGGCGCGGTGAGCTTGACACCCCCTACACGGGCCCCTCTCAGTGCCGGTTCAAGGAATACTCGGATTTTCTTCACGGACTTCCAGCGCGGCGTCCGTCAGCGTCCCGGCCGAACCCGTGTAGCCCGCGGGATCCAGCAGGTCGGCAAGGGAATCCGCGGTGAGGACTCCGGTTATCTCCGGCAGGCCGGAAAGAACCTCACCGAGCGACCGGTCTCGCGCCAGCGCCAGTTTCGACGCTTCGCCGAGGACCTCTTTGGCGCGCGCCTTGCCCAGCAGCGGGGAGAGCGCGGTCGAGAGCCGCTCGGAGACGATCTGGCCGTGGGTGAGGCCGAGATTCTCCCGCATCCGGCCGTCGTTCACGACCAGGCCGCGGGCGAGCTCGGCGGCCGTATGCGCGGCGCCGCCGGTCAGGCGCAAGCACTCACGCAGCAACTGCCATTCGGCGTGCCACGCGCCGGCGGACCGTTCGTCCTCGGACAGCAGGGCCTGGGTGACACCGGTGGCCAGCACCGGGACCTGAAGCGCGGCCGACCGGATCAGCGTCGCGAGCACCGGGTTGCGTTTATGCGGCATCGCCGACGAGCCGCCGCGGCCCTCACCCGCGGGCTCGGTGACCTCGCCGACCTCGGTACGTGTCAGGAACTGGACGTCGATCGCGATCTTCCCGAGCGCGGCGGCGGTGAAGGAGAGGGCGGCCGCGAGATCGGCCGTCGGCGTGCGGAGGGTGTGCCAGGGGAGCACGGTCTCGGCGAGCCCGGCCTCCTCGGCGAAGGCCGTCTGAAGCCGCTGCGGGTAGCCGTCGGGCAGGTCCGCGAGACGCGCGTACTCGGCGTACGCGGCCTGCGTTCCCGCCGCGCCGCCGAGCGAGACCGGAAGGATGACACGGTTCAGCCTGTCGAGCGCGTCGATCGTCAGCTGACGCCAGCCCGCCGCCTTGAGCCCGAACGTCGTCGGGACGGCGTGCGCGGTGAGAGTCCGGCCCGGCATCGTCGTGTCGCGATGCTCGCGAGCGAGGCCGCCCAGGGCGTCCGCCGTCGCCTCGAGGTCGGCCGCGAGGATCTCACGTGTCCGCGTGGCGACCAGCATCATCGCCGTGTCGAAGATGTCCTGGCTGGTGGAACCGCGATGCACGTACTCCGTCCCGGCCGCCTCGGTGAGCTTCTTGACCAGCCCGACCACCGGATTCGCCGTCTCCCGCGCCGCCATCGCCAACGCGACCACGTCGATGTCCGCCGTCGAGGCCGCTTCGGTGATCGCCTCCGCCGCCGCCCGCGGGATCAGCCCCGTGCGGGCCTGCGCCCTGGCGAGCGCGGCCTCGGCGTCGAGCATCGCCCGCAGCCAGGCGCGATCACCGGTCGCCGCCTCGGCGGGCGTACCCGCGCGGACCGGGGACAGGAGGCCGGAATCGGGATCGGCGTTCATCCGCCCAGCATCGCACCCCCGCCCATCAGTGGCCTGTCCTGCCGTCGATGCACTCGCGCAGCAGGTCGGCGTGGCCGTCGTGGCGGGCGTACTCGGCGATGTGGTGGGTCAGCAACCAGCGCAGCGAGAAGTGCTCACCACTGCCGTACGTCCTGCCCGTGTCGTCGAGCGACGCCTTCGCGACGATCACCCGCGACCGCTCGCACTCTTCGTGCCACGCCGCCCAAGCCGCCTCGACGTCGCCGCCGGTGTCCTCGAAGTCCTGCTCGGGCCGTTCGTCGGAGTAATAGAGCATCGGAACGTCCTCGCCCGCGAACTGGATGCGGAACCACCAGCGCTCGACGCCCGTGAGGTGCCTGAGCAGCCCGTGCAGCGACATCGTCGACGGCCCGGCCGACCGCTCGGCCAGCTGCTCCGGCGTCAAACCCTGGCACTTGAGCTCGAAAGTGCGGCGATGCCAGTCGAGCGTGGACGTCAAGATCTCGCGCTCGCCGGCCAGCCTCGGCGGCTCCGGCCGGTCGCCGGACCACTGGGGGGAGTAGTTCTCCTCGGGGATCGTGTCCATGCCCCCGACACTGACAGAGACCCCCGACAATTCCGTGGCGCGCGAGCGGCGGCCCCGCCATCCTGGTGGTCGGCGGCGATCTACTAGACTCGGCGCCACGGGCCGTTAGCTCAATTGGTAGAGCTGCGGACTTTTAATCCGTAGGTTCTGGGTTCGAGCCCCAGGCGGCCCACAACATCAACATAACCGCTGAACTGCGGGGATGTTGGTTTTTCTATGGCACGTCACCTCGGCGTTGACCGCGATTGGGCTCCGTTTCGTCTCCGTTCGCTCTGCTGTGCCGAAGCCCGTGCCCAAGTTAGTTGCAGCGGGTCCACGGCACGCTGATGCTCTGCCACCTGGTGGGCGCCCCGGCGCGCCAGGCTTTGCAACATCCCTACCGCTTCTTGCGACGTTGATGGTCATGACCGATCATGCGCGGCCGGCGGCCGCGAGCACATCCTCCGCACCGACATCAGCGTCGGTCTCGTTGAAGCGGCTGCCTGAGCTGACCCGGACCGCAATGTGGTGGACCGCGATCGTGATCGCGGTCCTAACCGCAGGCGCGGTGACCCTGCTGTGGTGGCCTGCCACCGCCGGGCTCACCGGTGCGGACCTGGTGAAGGCGCGGCTGGACGCGCTGAAGATCGGGCTCAGCATCGGTGTCGGCAGCGGCGGCGTGGTCGCGCTGTATCTCGCGTGGCGCCGCCAGCACTCCACCGAAGCTGACCTCGACAATCGCGAACGTGCCCTCGCCCACCAGCAAGACGTTGCCGCCATCACCCAGCCGGACCCGAGGACCATGCCACACATCGAACAGATGCCCTGGGTGAAGTCGGGCCTCAGGCAGAAGCACGCTGAACTGTTGATGATCGCTGCAGAGTGATGGGAACAACGAGACACGGATCTGCAATGTCGACTACGCTGACCGCTCGACCGATTACGCTTGGGTGTTGATCGCGGGTGGCAGGTCGGGCCGTGGGGGCGGCTGGTAGGGGAGATGTCGGGCGACGGGGAGGGCGAGCCGACGTGTCATTAAATGTGGCCAGGTTGCGGCAGCAGGCTGATGAGCTTGATGCCGAGCTGGAGCAGGCCCGGTTTACGGGGCGGTCGACTGACGGTATCGCGTCGGCTGTGGTGACTGGTCAGGGCAAGCTGGTGGACCTGACGATCGCGGATCATGTGATCCGGAGTACGCATCCGCAGCGGTTGGGTCCGGCGGTGATCGAGGCGGTGTCCGCCGCTAGACGTGAGGCTGCGCAGGCCGGTGTCGCCAAGGTGCGTGCGGTGGTGGACAAGGACCAGAAGTGGGTGCCCGAACCCGCCAGCGGATCGGCACCTGGCCAGCAGGAGGACTCTATTCCCCGAGCCGGGGTGGCGGCCGAGCCTCGTGCCGTTCGCCGGGATACCGACGAGGTCGAGGAAGAGAGTTTCGATCAGCTCGATTTCTTGGACGACGATCTCGAGGACGAGGGGCGGGATCGCTGGTGAGCTACGAGAACGAGCTGTATCACCTGGCACGCGAGATCGACGCGACGGTGGCCGCGGTCGAGCAGGCCGCGATCGGTGCGGCGCGGGATCGTGTCACGTGGACGTTGCCGGGTGACCTGGGGTCGGTGACCGTGACCGGTGCTGGCGAGCTGGTCGATGTGTCGGTGGCCGTGGCCGCGATGAAGGACTACAGCGCGTCGAGTTTGTCGCGGCAGCTGCTGCTGGGGATCCAGCGGGCAGAGGAGACCGCGGCCCAGCGGTATGAGGCGGCGATCGCTGCCGTTCGGGATGAGGAGCGGCTGGTATGAGCTTTCCGGATCCGTTCGACCCCGGCCCCGGCCAGGGCTATCACGTCTACCCAGAGAAGCTGCGAGCCGCCGCCGACACGATCGCGGAGGCGGCGGACCTGCTGCAGAACTTCGCGATCGTGGATCTGGCGAACGTCGCGCTCGGTCCGTATGACCTCGGTTTGCCGGGGGCGGCGACGAACCTGATGCCGGGGCTCGACGGCCTGGGGACGGTGGACCGGTACAACGCGGCCATCGACGCGATTCAGCGGATCACGGCCGAGAATTCGACCCAGCTCGCTGTGCTGAGCGCAGCGTTGGGCAAGGCCGCGAACCATTATGAGCAGCTGGATCAGGAAGCGTATGAGCGGATGAAGAAGCTGGAGGGTGAGATCAAGTGACCACCCCCGACTCCGGCCAGGCCGCCGCGGAGCTCACCACCATGACCTATCCGGAGGCCACAGACCAGAAGATCCGGGAGTACGCGGACCTGATCGGCGCGTACGGGATCATCGGACTGCTCGACAAGCTCCGCGTGTTCGTCGCCGGCGACCTTCAGAAAACGCTGGATCTCGCGGACGCGTTCGCCAAGCAGAGCAGGTTGAAGCTCGCAGCCGAGAAGGTCAATGACGCCAAGCTGTCGCTGAACGCCGCGTGGCATGGCGACGCGTTCGACCAGTACTCCATGTATTCCGGAATGGCCGTCGACAGCCTGAACAAGGGCCAGGCCTCCGTCACGAGCCTGACCAAAACGGTGAGCACGGTCGCGATCACGGTGATCGACACATACAAGAACCTGTTGCTCGCGCTCGGCAACTGTGCGGCCAACCTCGCGCAACTGAGCGGGAAGTTCGCGATCGTTCTCGGCTCGCTGCTAGTTCCGCCGTTGGCCGTGTTGTCGGCCAAGGACTTCGTGGACGCGATCAACTCGGCGTTCGAGAAGTTCTGGCGTGACTGCAACACGCTCCTCGCCAGCATGATCACCAACATCGGGGCGCTGGTCGGAAGCGGACTCGAGCTCACGGCCATCGAAACCACCTTCCCCAAGATCCCGGATGTCGGCACGAGTGCCGAGGTGGTCGGGGAACCCCACCGCTGGCGGATCAAGCCGGGAGCCGATCCTTCGTGACACCACGTCTCGCCCCAGGACTCGCCCTGCTGATGGCTGCTGCGATGGTGGTGGCCGGCTGCGGAACGAGCCCGCCTCCACGGCCACCGGAACCGTCGGTGTCGGTCCCGCCGATCCCCGCCCAGCTGAACGGCGCCAAGTTCAAAGCAGATCCGTGCACGGCGGTCACCGTGCAACAGCTGCAGAGCATCGGCTTCGCCGACAACGGCACCGTGCAGCGCGACAGGGATGGAAAGTGCCTGATCGCGTTCGGCCGGGTGGTCGAGGTGACCGCGCTATGGCATCCGGTGCTGGAGGACAACATCAGCACGCTGTACCGCGATCACGCTACGGGCCGCCATAACCCGAAAAACTGGGAAGAAGTCACGATCAACGGCTACCCCGCGGTGATCACGGAAATCGAGGAGAACATCCCGACCAAGCAGGACGAGGGACCTCTGGCGTGCAGGCTGGCTCTCGGCGTCGACGACACCACCCTGGTGTACGTGGGGGCCGAAACACTCGGTCGCGAGGAAGCCGGTCCCTGGAAGAACGACCCCTGCGGCGCGGCCAAGAAGATCTCGGAGATCGTCATCGACAACCTCCGCGGCTAGGAGAGGACGGGATGGCTGAACAGAACACCGTCGGCGACGACTTCTCCTTGGCTGGTCTGAACTTCTTCGTCGCCGACGATCTCAACAGGGCCGGTTCCGCAGGCGGGTTCACTCTGAGCCGGGAGGACATGACCGCGGAGCTGGAGAACCTGCGGCGCCTTCATAACCGGATCGAGATCCAGCGAAGGCGCGCCGCTCCTCTGTGGTCGATCGTGTCGCCCGGGAGCGATCCGGCCTCCGTGCGTAACACCACCGCCAGCAACGCCTCTGGAGAGTCTTACGATGATCTCCTTACCCGGCAGAGCCAGTTCGTGGCGACCATCATCGGAAAGATCGAGACCGCTTTGGGGATGACACAGCGGCACGACGAGCAGGCGGCCGCGGAGATCGGCAACGTCGGTGGAGGACACTTCTGATGCGGTACATGGCCTTGATGGTGCTGGCGACGGCGTCGGTCCTGCTGCTGGCCGGATGCACCGAGAAACCGCAGACACCCCCGGCCACCAGCTCGGGACCATCGTCGACAGCGGCTCTGCCGTACGCGGACGCGCCGAGGGTCGGCAATCCCATGCCGGCCACGGTAATCCAGCGTGATCCGTGCGAGGTCCTGACCCCGGCGCAGATTTCGTCGCTGTTCCAACGCCAGCCGGAGGTCCAGCCGGCCCAGGACACCGGGATCGCGCGGGATTGCCGATGGGCCGACATCAGCCGCGGTTCGAGTATCGGCATTCAGATGCTGTACGCGGCGCGGGACGGCCTGAGCCAGTTCTACGCGAACAAGCAGAGATATAAGCTGTGGGAGCCTCTGGAGCCGGTGCAGGGCTACCCGGTTGTGGCCTACGGGGGAAACGACACGCGGCAGACGCTGGGGGACTGCGCGGTGCTGGTCGGGGTCGCGGACAACGCTGTTTTCGAGGTCGATGTGAACGTCGTGGACTCGAAGGTGGGGACCGTTGATCCCTGTACGGATGCTCGGATGGTGGCGGATCTGGCCGTGACGACGTTGAAGAGCGGCGCCTGATGAGTTTCGCGCCGACCGAGGCCATGATGGCCTATCTGCAGAAGCTGCAGGCCGAAGGCAAGCTGATCGTGCCCGCCGACCTCGTCCGCATGGTCAAGACCGGGCCCGGCACGGCCAGCCTTGGCGAGGCCCAGCGCGCGGGAGCGCTGCAGGCCCAGGAACAGCAAGGTATCGAGGCGGACACATTGGCGGCGGTCGCGCGGCTGGAGAACGCCTGGACGGGACAAGGTGGCGACGCTGCCCGGGCCGGGTTGCGCCCGCTCGCGCAGGCGGCCACGCAGGCCTCGGCCGCGCTGCACGGCAGCCAGAATACGCTGGCCGATCAGGATCACGCGTTCCAGGCAACGCGGGATTCGATGGTCGAGATCTCGGCTACGCCACCGCAGCGGAACGTCCTTGACGTTGCGAGCCCGTGGGACACCGACACCGAGATCCAGCTCAACGAGCGTAACGCTGCGATCCAGCGTAACAACGAGATCTACAACAGCTTCACACGCACCAGTGACGGGCACGCCCAGGTGATGCCGGTCGAGTTCGGCCATATCGCCGGCGAGTCCGACGGGGCCTTCTCCGTCGGCCAGACCCCCGGCACTGGTGGGACCGCGGAGAAGCGTGAGATCACGGGCCCCGGCAGGACATCCGACGGCGAACCCGTCGGCGTTACCGGACGCGCCGTACAGGCCGATCACCGCGCGGGTGCCGGGCCAGGGCATGACGAGGACGCGTTGCCGGACCAGGCCACGGGCGGGCAGCGGCCGGGCGGCGCACCTGTGCCACCGGGCAGGGACGATGGGACCGAGGCCGCCGGGTTCGTGCGCCCGGCCCCGTCGGGCATCGACCTTCCGAACCTGCCGGGATCAGGAGTAGGGAATCTTCCGGCCGCGGGTGGCGGCGCGGACACACTGAACTACGTGGCGGGACCGGGCCGGCCTGATGCCGGTCCGGTCGTGCCGCCGTACGGCCGCGGTGGTTCTCCCGGCGCGATAAGGCCGGGAGGACCGGGCAGGTCGGCGGGGTCGGGGCCGTATGGGGCGGTTAGTGAGGCTGCTGGGCGTGTCGGCGCGGGTGGTCAGGGTCCGGCGGGTGCTCGCGGCGCAGGGGGTGTGCCGGTCGTGCCTGCCGCTGGGCGTGGCAAGGGCAAGGAAGAGGACAAGGAGAAGAAGTCTCCGGAGTATCTGCAGGAGCCGGACCCGCAGGGGCTGTTCGGCTACACCGGCCGGGTACCGCCGCCGGTGATCGGTAAGTAGAACCGGCAGAGGAGACAGAGGGGTGCTCGACGAGCCGGTGACGGTACCGCGCCTGGCGGTGGCTCAAGCGTGGGAGTGGGAGCGGATCGGGCCGGTCCACCCGGTGATCGGCCCAGTGGAAGTGTGGGTCGAACCTGATGCGGAACACGAACTCGAGGAGCTGACCCGGCAGGCCCTGGCACAGCCCGGCTTCTACGAACTACGGCGCGGCCGGATCGCCGGCTGGTTCCGGGACCTGATGCTGGCCATCGCCTCGTCGAGCCACGAGTGCTATGGCTTCTCAACCGACCGCACCGGCCGGAATCGCTCGATCCTGGCGGTACCGGCAGGAAAACACGGCGCCCTCATCACTGTCGAGGACGACCTTCTGACGCTGGAACAGATACGGTCCACCCGGGTCATCCGGTCGGTTGCCGAGGCGCTGCCGGAGTACCCTCCCGCCGCGGTCATTGAGCGATCGGTTCCGCGCATGGAGTACCTGGCAAGCACGGACGATGACTCGTACACCTTGGACACAAGGACGGATTACACAGCCGATGATCCGGCCGACCAGTTGCGCGGCCTGATGGCCGCGCGGCGGTTCGCCAGCCATCAGCTCTACGTTGCCGCTCGCTCGAACGGAATCAGACGCGCCAGTGTGCCGCTGACGGCCGTCGACACGGCAGACCATGGCAGGATTCTGACCTATCTCCGACCGGGAATTGATGATCTCGAGATCGCCTGGGGCCCGGGCAGTCCGACGTACATCGCTGAGACCCTGCACAACACGCTAGAGGCACTGCAGGCCTAATTACGGCTCGTGCATTAGCCAGCCGAGCACACCCCTGCGCAGAGCGGACTTCTGCGACAGCGTCAGTCGCCCTGCTTCTCCGGTGCTGGCTTTGGCATGTTCCATATTTCCTGTTCATTGGCGTGCGTTCGAAGTAGCTCAGCGGTCGTCGCCAGCTGGTCGGCAAGGTCGCGTTGCGCAGCGGCGGACAGCTTGTTCGCGAGCAGTGAGGTGACCGCCAGCGGAATGTCCTTGGTGCAGCCGGTCAACTCCCGTACCAGTGCTGCGGTATTACGGTTCATGGCTACCTCGCGTACTTGCGGTGTTGTGAAGAATCTCGCCGCCTCGACAGGTGACATGGCGGTATGGACCGAGATGAAGCGTTAGTGGACGAACTCAGAGGCTGGGAGATGCGGCCGCAGTGGGATTCCATTCTTGGACTGTACTGCCCTGTCAGCGGTGCTATAAATAGAGTTGATCTTTTGGGTTGACTGATGGCCGCTTAAAGCGCTCTCGTGAAACTTCTCCAGCTTCCGAAGGTACGGAACCATGTCTTCTCGATCTTCCATGATTAAGGTTGCGCTGGCCGTGTGAATGGTGAGAACCGAATTATCGTCGAAGTCATCGAAGAAGCTGAAAGGAATGCTAAATTCGTAATCGAAGCACGATGTCGGGATGATGTGTACGTGGCAATGTGGCAGACATTCGGCGATTGTCAAATTAATGAGCTGTTCCTCCATGATTTCGTGCATGATGGTGTCTCGAAGAACGATCTCGTCGATGTAGAACGTGGCATCGAAGCCTGGGCGCGCGTTCTTGAGTATGTCTTGTCGTGCCATGCGGGAGCGAACACTTGCTGTGACAACAGGATCCTTGGGATCTCTGTCCCGTCGCAGAACCGCTTCCGCGTACCGCTCGGTCTGCAGCAGTGAAGGGATCCGCTGCGGCTCATAGAAGGTCATCTTTTTGGCGCTCGCGTGGAGAAACTCGAGCGTGGGGAGTCGGTCGTGGAGGCCCACTGGGTGGCGCTGGAGGTCGTAGCCATTGGCGGGAATCTCGGATAGCCGCTTCAGTCGGTTGAATTCTTTAGGGGCGGTCCGTATGCGCGCAAGATAGGTGACGGTTTCCATGGTGGATCCTTCGCGCTGGCCACTTTCCATTCGGGATACCCTTGGAGCCCCCCAATCGAGGGTGCGGCAGATGTCAACTTGGTTCAGCCCTACCTCTTCTCGGGCCCGCCGAAGAGCGGTACCTATCTCTCGGCTCTTGGCCGTAGTCTCCTCGGGGCGCGTGGATGACAGGGCCTTGGGGTCTGGCTTGTACACGGTGAATCACTTTCTCGGTGGGATGGTTGCGTCGGCGAGGACTTCGCGGCTAGTACTCCAGCCGGACTTCGTGATGTCGCTGGTGGGCTGCCTGGAAACAGGTGCGGCCACCAGTTGATCATGGTCGGTTGTGTGGACTAACCCTGATCGGCTGGTGGCCGCGGGCCCTAGCGTAAACCCTGACCGATGGCGTGTGATGTTCGAGGAGTTGATCAGCCGGATCTCCGGCCGGTTCACCCGCGTCGAACCCCGCAGGAGAGCGCGGGTGTTGCTGCTGGGGTTGCTGTCGGACCTGCCCGCCAAGAATTGCTGGACGATGTCCGAACACGCCGGCGAGGACACCCCCGACGGGATGCAACACCTGCTGCGTAAGGCAGTCTGGGACGCGGACAAGGTCCGCGACGACCTGCGCGAGTACGTCACCGAACACCTCGGCGACGCCGGTGCGGTGCTGGTTGTCGACGAGACCGGCGATCTGAAGAAAGGCGTTCACACCGTCGGGGTGCAACGCCAATACACCGGCACCGCTGGGCGGATCGAGAACGCCCAGGTCGCGGTGTATCTGACCTACGCCACCGACGCGGGGCACGCGTTCATCGACCGGGCCTTGTATCTGCCGAAATCCTGGACCGGCGATCCCAGCCGGTCCGCGGACGCCGGAATACCCGCGGACACTGCGTTCGCGACGAAACCGGCCTTGGCGAAAACCATGATCGGCCGTGCACTCGACGCTGGGGTGACGGCAGCGTGGGTAGCTGGCGACGAGGTCTACGGCGCCGACCCCGGCCTCCGCGAGGACCTCGAAACCCGGGGCGTCGGATACGTGCTCGCCATCGGCCGTGACCGCAGAGTCGCCACCCCGGCGGGCACGTTGCGCGCCGACGCTCTCGCCGCACGCCTGCCGAAACACGTGTGGCAACGGCTTTCCGCAGGCGCTGGGGCGAAAGGACACCGCTACTATGACTGGGCCTGGATCGACATCGACGAGCCCGACGGGCATCGGTGGCTGCTGATCCGCCGCAATCGCACCACCGGTGAACTGGCGTTCTACCGTTGCTACGCACCCCATCCGATTCCACTGCGCATCCTGGTCGGCGTCGCGGGCAGGCGGTGGACCGTCGAAGAATCCTTCCAGACCGGCAAAGGACTCACAGGTCTCGACCAGCACCAGGTCCGCACATGGACCTCCTGGCACCGCTGGACGATCATGGCGATGCTCGCCCACGCCTTCCTCGCCGCCGTCGCCACCACCGAACAAGCCGACGAAACAACACCGAACGGATGGATTGCGTTGACCTGCAACGAAATCCACCACCTGTTCACCACTCTGATCAGCCGACCGATTCTCGATGTCGCACACCGGATCCGCTGCTCGACATGGCGCAGACGCCACCAACACCGCGCCCGGCTAGGCCACTACCAGCGACAATCCACCCGCGAGCCAGGGACTGTAACGCGAACGGTGTTTCCGGCCGTGGTTGTCAGTAGGTCTCAGCTCCCGGCCAGCGGTCACTGAAGGTGATCGAGAACGCGTTCAAC
>NZ_JBFBBY010000175.1:0-14326 GCF_040682875.1 Amycolatopsis sp. NPDC051071
AGAAGGCCCCCTTCCCTCGGTTCAGCCGAGGGAAGGGGGCCTTCACGCGCGATACCCACGGCATCTCACGCTGACCGCAACTAGAGGACTACTTGCGTCAGCGGTCAGCGACAGCGCGATCGACGACTTCGCGACGAACATCACTCACTCGTGGTAGTCATGTGTGGACTGTCCACTGTGGAGTGCGGTAATTGCCTTGTCCGGGTCGTCCGGCCGGTGCATGCTCGACCACGACACAACGTTTTCCACGAAAGGAAAGTCATGTACACGGCGGTCGAAGGCGCACGAGTCCCGATCCGGATGTGGGCAGACCCCACGTCGGTCGAGGACCAAGCCATGCGACAGCTGCACAACGTCGCCAACCTGCCGTGGGTGCACGGCGTCGCGGTCATGCCCGACGTCCACTACGGCAAGGGTGCGACCGTCGGCAGCGTGATCGCGATGCGCGACGCCGTGTCCCCGGCCGCCGTCGGTGTCGACATCGGTTGCGGGATGAGTGCGGTGCGGACCTCGCTCACCGCCGCGGATCTGCCCGACGACCTGCTGAAGCTGCGCCGCCGGATCGAATCGGCCGTCCCAGTCGGTTTCGGCATGCACAAGACGCCGGTGAACCCGGCGAAGGTGCACGGTGTCGGTGGCTGGGACGCGTTCTGGAAGTCCTTCGGTGACCTGCACGGCGGAGTCCAGGACCTGCACGACCGCGCGGCCCGCCAGATCGGGAGCCTCGGTGGCGGCAACCACTTCATCGAGGTCTGCCTCGAACAGGGCGGCGACGACGAAGGCCGCGTCTGGCTGATGCTGCATTCGGGTTCGCGCAACATCGGCAAGGAACTCGCGGAACGCCATATGGCTGTCGCACGAAAGCTGCCGCACAACGCGGATCTGCCGGATCCGGACCTCGCGGTGTTCGTCGCGGGCACGCCGGAAATGCAGGCGTACCGGCGCGATTTGTTCTGGGCACAGGATTACGCGGCACGCAACCGCGCCACCATGGTCGCACTCGTGAAGCAGGCACTGAAGGACGTCGTCCCGCAGACGACGTTCGACGACGCGATCTCGTGCCATCATAATTATGTAGCAGAAGAGACCTACGACGACGTCGAACTGCTGGTCACCCGCAAGGGCGCTATCCGCGCGGGTTCGGGTGACCTCGGGATCATCCCGGGCAGTATGGGCACTGGTTCGTACATCGTGCGTGGCCTCGGGAACGCGTCGTCCTTCCAGTCCGCGTCGCATGGCGCGGGCCGCCGGATGTCGCGGAACAAGGCCAAGAAGCTGTTCACCGCCGAAGACCTCACCGCGCAGACCGCCGGCGTGGAATGCCGCAAGGACTCCGGTGTGGTGGACGAGATCCCGGCCGCGTACAAGGACATCGAAACGGTGATCAAGGCGCAGACCGACCTTGTCGAGGTGGTCGCGCACCTCAAGCAGGTCGTTTGCGTCAAGGGGTGAGGTGTGGGCGGTGGTCAACTCCGACATACCGCCCATGAAATCGCTACCCTGGACGTTATGAAGAGGTTGGGAATCGCGGCGCTACTGGCGGCCGCCGGACTCGCGCTGGCGGGCTGCAGCGAGGTCACGAACGCGGTCGATCAGACGAACAAGGCCGCGACGAAGGTCGGCGCGTGCGCCGAGGCGCTCAGCCTCGCCGACCTCAACCCGGATCCGGCGACGATCAAGGAGCGGGCCGCGGACAAGGAGAAGCGTCTCCGCGAGCTGGCGACGAACGTCGGCGAGCAGGACGTGGCGAGTGCGCTGACCGGTATGGCCGACTCGTACCTGCAGGTCCAGAAGGAGAACATCCACGACGCGGGCAAGGTCGCGGGCTGGACCAAGCGCAACCTCGACCGGCTCGACGCCCTGCGCAAGGTCTGCGCCTGACGAACCCTCGCGATTAGTCCTCTAGTTGCGGTAGATGCACGCGCAAATACCGCAACTAGAGGACTAATCGCGTCAGGGGGCCGAGGCGAGCGCGGGCACCGGGGTGGGCGTCCGGGAACGGCGCCAGAACAGGCCGATCGACGCGATCGCCAGCGCCCCCAGTGCGGAGGCCACGAAACCCCAGCCCGGACTGGAGTGGTCGATCACGAACCCGATGATCGGGCTCCCGATCGCCAGCCCGATCCTGCCGGCCGCGTCCAGCAGCCCCATCGCCTCGCCGCGCACCCTCGGCGGCGCGGCCGCGCCGGCCGTCTCCGTGCTGGCCGCGAGCGTCGGCGCGCACAGCACGTTGCTGGGGAACAACACGATCGCCAGCAGCCACCACGGATGGTCGATCAGGCCGACCGGCAGCGTGAGCACTGCCAGCAGCAGCATCAGCGTGCCCTGCGAAAGCGACCGCCGCACCGCGCCGTGGATCGCCCCGCCGATGACGGACGCGACGCACATGATCGTGATCAGCAGCCCTGACCAGGAGATGTCGCCACTCGCACGCAGGGTCGCCAAGGCCGCGAGTTCCATGCCGACCAGGCAGAACAACGCGCCTGCCGCGATGAACATCGCCATCACCAGTCGTCCGCCCAGCCAGCTTCGCATCGGTGGCCGTTCGCCGGTGAACATCTCGGCGTCGCCTTCGGCGCGGATCGGCGGGTTCTGGCGGTAGATCAGCGTGGCCGACACCGCGAAGCAGATCCCGATGCCGGTGAGCGCGTAGACCGCCGGAAGTTGCGTGATCGCCATGATCCCGGCCGACGGCCCGATCATGAACGACGCCTCCACGAAGATCGTGTCCAGCGAGTACGCCGCTCGCCGCTGCTCCAGCGGTACGAGTGCGGTCAGTACCAGCCGCGCCAGCGTGCCGGCCGGCACCGAGAGCACACCCGCGGGTAGCGCGACCACCAGCAGGACCTGGTAGGGCAGATAGGGCGCGCTGATCCAGAACGCCGACGAGGCGGCCCCGCAGGTCGCGACCACCGGCCGCAGCCCGAAGCGGTCGACGTACCGGCCGACCAGTGGCGCCCCGAACGCGCTGCCGAGGGTGGTGGCCGCGCCGACCAGTCCGGCCGCGCCGTAGCCACGGCCGAGGTCGTTGACCACGTACAGCGTCATCGTCACGCCCATGGCCGTCATCGGGAGCCGGGCCAGGAACATCAGCAACATCGAGCTGGGGACTCCGGGCACGGCTAACACACGACGGTACGGAGCGAGGGCCATACGTCCGATGAGAGCGCAGCGTGGTACGCGCGTGCAACTTTATTTCACTATGACAGACGCCACTTTCGGCCGCGAAAACCTGGTCAGTACCGGTTTCGGTCACCCGGACGAAAAGGCTTTCTTGACTCATTCCAGAAAACGCGGGAGGGTGAACGGGTCATGGAACACCAGCGAAGCCCCCGTGCGGGCGATCTCAAAGCGGCCGGTCTGCGAGTCACCGCGCCGCGGGTCGCCTTGCTCGAATGGCTGACCGACCACCCGCACACCACCGCCGACCAGGTGACAGCCGGGGTGCGCGAGGTCCTCGGCACCGTGTCGACCCAGGCCGTCTACGACGTGCTGAGAGCGTGCACCGGCGCGAAGCTGGTGCGCCGGATCGAACCCGCCGGCCATCCGGCGCGGTTCGAAACGCGGATCGGGGACAACCATCACCACCTGGTCTGCCGGAACTGCGGCCGAACCGAGGACGTGGACTGCGTACACGGTTCGGCGCCTTGTCTGGAGCCCTCGGTGACCGCGGGCTTCACGATCGACGAGGCCGAAGTCGTCTTCTGGGGCACCTGTCCCGACTGCACTGACCCTTCCACCACCACGAAACAGGAGGCAACCGCGTGACCTTGCCGACGACGAACAACGCGGGCATCCCCGTGGCGAGCGACAACGACTCGCTGACGCTGGGCGCCAACGGCCCGATCCTGCTCCAGGACCACTACCTCATCGAGAAGAACGCCCAGTTCAACCGCGAGCGCGTGCCCGAGCGCGTCGTCCACGCCAAGGGCGGCGGCGCGCACGGCTTCCTCGAAATCACCGAGGACGTCAGCCAGTTCACGAAGGCCGCCCTGTTCCAGCCGGGCGTGCGCACGGAGAGCCTTGCCCGCTTCTCGTCGGTCGCCGGTGAGAACGGTTCGCCCGACACCTGGCGCGACCCGCGCGGTTTCGCGGTGAAGTTCTACACCTCCGAAGGCAACTACGACATCGTCGGCAACAACACCCCGGTGTTCTTCATCCGCGACGCGATCAAGTTCCCGGACTTCATCCACTCGCAGAAGCGCCGCGCCGACAACCACCTGCGTGACCACGACATCCAGTGGGACTTCTGGACGCTGCGCCCCGAGACGGCGCACCAGGTCACCTGGCTGATGGGTGACCGCGGCATCCCGTCGAACTGGCGTGAGATGGACGGCTTCGGTTCGCACACCTACCTGTGGGAGAACGCCGGCGGCGAGAAGTTCTGGGTCAAGTACCACTTCAAGACCGACCAGGGCATCGGCTACCTGCCCCAGGCCGACGCGGACCGTATCGCGGGCGAGGACGGCGACTACTACATCCGCGACCTGTTCAAGAACATCGAGCGGGGCAACCACCCCAGCTGGACACTGCACGTCCAGGTGATGCCCTACGCCGACGCCGCGGACTACCGGTTCAACCCGTTCGACCTGACCAAGGTGTGGCCGCAGGGCGACTACCCGCTGATCAAGGTCGGCCGCTTGGTGCTCGACCGCAACCCGGCGAACTACTTCGCGGAGATCGAGCAGGCCGCGTTCGAACCGTCCAACCTGGTGCCGGGCATCGGCCCGTCGCCGGACAAGATGCTGCAAGGCCGCCTGTTCGCCTACCCGGACGCGCACCGCTACCGGATTGGCGCGAACTACGCCCAGCTGCCGGTCAACGCGCCGAAGTCCCCGGTGAACAGCTATTCGCGTGACGGCGCGATGCGCTTCAACAACCCGGGCGACCCGGTGTACGCGCCGAACTCCTACGGCGGCCCGCACGCCAGCGCGGAGATCGCCTCCGAGACCGCGTCGAGCTTCGGCGTCGAGGACGAGGTCATCCGGTCGGCGTACAAGCTCCACGCGGAGGACGACGACTACGGCCAGCCCGGCACCCTGGTACGCGACGTGATGGACGACGAGCAGCGTGAGCGGCTCGCGAACAACATCATCGGCCACGCTTCGAACGACGTCTCCCAGCCGGTGCTGGAGCGCGTCTTCGAGTACTGGCGCAACGTCGACAAGGACCTCGGCGACAAGGTCGCGGAGGCTTTCCGCAAGTAAGAAGACCTCTTTTCGAAGAGGCTGCTCCCACCACGGGAACGACCCGGTGCGCGTCATCCCCCGCGCACCGGGTCGTTCCATGTCCCCACTCGCAGGTGAAGCCAGAAGGTGGCGTGGCGTGCGTGGGGGACAACACGAGTGGAGCAGTGCGACACGCCTGTCCCACAGAGTGATGAAGCGAAACGATCACCGTTTACACCGTTGTGGGTGAACGGAACGCACGGTCGTGTCGATCGGGTCACCGGTGGTCATAAAATGGATCGATCATGATGGTCTTCAGGGGGTCGCACAAGATTTCGGCGTTAATCACTTGCGCTGGTCTTCACCGGCAATGAATCCGGCACGTAAGTGTGGGAAATTGTTCCAAGCGGTGATCGGGTGGTGTTCGGCCGATACGGCGGGTATCGCTTTACCTCGTCAGGTCCCAGAGCCAGGAGGTAAGGGAATGAAAAGCAATATTGCCCGGACGATTGCCGCGGTCGCCGCAGGCAGTCTGTTGGTGGTGGCCTCAGCCGGCGCCGCGACGGCTAGCACCGATGGTGGAAAGGGTTCGTCGAACACGCAGGCACTCGCCGCGCAGGTGCTGGAGATGCGAGATGGGCTCACCAAGGCGGCCTACGCCGGTGACGTCTCGAAGACGCGGGCGGACTTGGACAAGCTGAGCCCCGTCCTCGGCGACATCGCCGCAGGCAAGCGCTACCAGATCCAGACCGAAACGCAGAAGCTCGGCGACCTGGCGAAGGGGCGCTCCGACGAGTCCAGCAGGCTGCTGGCCGACCCGACGGCCAAGGCGCGTCAGCTGCCGCCGCTGCCGGTGCCGATCCCGTCGCTTCCGGACCTGCCCGGACCGCTGAAGTCCGTCAGTGACCTGGTGAAAGCCCTGCTCACGGCCGTGACCGGCATTCTCGCCGGCCTGCTCGGCGGACTCCCTGTCCCGCCGCTGCCCATGCCCTAGACCTGGAGTGTCGTCTGGCTCCGCCGTGCAGGGCGGCGGGCCACCGCAATGGGGGCCGGGACCCGGGTGTGGACATTTCTCCGCACCCGGGTTCTGGCCGTTACCTCGGCGCCAGCCCGAGTCGCAGCGCACCCGCCGCTTCGGCGGTCGCCTCACGGAACCGCTGTCCGACACCGAGGAAGTTGATGTACCCGTGGATCAGATCCGGCTGGCGGCTGAGCGCCACCGGGACACCGGCTTTCCGCAATTTCTCCCCGTAAGCCTCGCCCTCGTCACGCAGCGGGTCGAAACCGGCCGTCGCGATATACGCGGGCGGCAATCCGGAAACGTCGCCGTGCAGCGGGGACAGTTTCGGGTTGTACAGCTCGGTGCCCTTCGGCACGTAATGTCCTTCGAACCAGGTCATATCCGAGTCGGTCAGGAACAAATCCTCGGCGAACAATTCCCGTGAACGGCGGCGCACGGTGAAATCGGTCGCCGGGTAGAACAACAGCTGGAACGCCGGGACCCCGCCGCCGCGTTTCACCGCCTGCTGCGCGGTCACCGCCGCGAGGTTGCCGCCCGCGCTGTCGCCGCCGACGGCGATGCGTGCCGGGTCGGCGCCCAGGTCCCGCGCCTTCGCGTAGGCGTACTCGAACGCCGCGATCGCGTCCTCGGTCGCACCGGGGAACTGCGTTTCCGGCGCGAGCCGGTACTCCACCGAAAGAACCCGCACACCGGCCTGTTTCGCCAGGTAGCGAACAGTGTTGTCATGAGAGGCCCGGCTGCCGACGACCCAGCCGCCGCCGTGGAAGAACACCAGCAGCCCGGACGGATCCGGTAACCCTGCCGGGGTGTAGAGCGTGGCGGGGACGTCGCCGTCACCCGTCGGTATGAGCAGCTCCCTGGTGGTGACCGGTTCGACGATCTTCCCGCTGACCAGGTGCCTGCTCGCCAGGAGCAGGCTCCGCGATTCCTCGACGGTTCCGTGCACCAGTGACGCCTTCGCCAGCTTCTGCAACCGCAGCAGCAGCTGGGCGTCCAGTGCGAGTTCCTGCCCGTCCAGCCGGAGCGGCGGTCCGGCGATGGCCCTTCTGACCGGCCTCGGGAGCCAGAACGCGAGCTGCGAAAACGCGGCCTCGACACGGATCTGGAGCGGTATCGCCATACTTCCTCCTGAGGGCTTCCCGCCAGGTTACTTGCGAGTAGGTAGCCCGTCCAGCGGTGACGAGGCCTTTGCGGCGAACGGGTGTGACGCAGGCGACCGTTCCAGATCGTGGTCCTCCACTTAAGTAGAGGGGTTAGCCTCGAAGGCGTGACTTCGACGAACGCGGTTCATATCCTCGGTATCGGCGGCTCCCTGCGGGAGGGCTCGCAATCCGAGCGCGCGCTGCGCATCGCGCTGGACGGCGCGGCCGAAGCCGGGGTCACCACCGAACTGATCGCCGGACCGGAGCTGGTCCTGCCGTTCTACGACACCGCGTTGGGAGAGCGGCACGAACTGGCCGTGCGGCTGGTCGAAGCGATCCGCCGCGCCGACGGGCTCATCGTGGTCTCGCCCGGCTACCACGGCGCGCTGTCCGGTCTGGTCAAGAACGCCCTGGACTACGTCGAGGACCTGCGAGACGACACCCGCCCGTACCTCGACGGCCGCGCGGTCGGTCTCGCCGCCGTCGCGTTCGGCTGGCAGGCGGCCGTCACCACACTGGAGCAGCTGCGGACGATCACGCACGCGCTGCGTGGCTGGGCCACCCCACTGGGTGGTTCCATCAACACCGCGGAGACGAAATTCGATGAGGCGGGTGGCGCCTCCGACGACCGCTCCGTCCGCACCCTCCGCCTAATCGGGAGCCAGGTCGCCGAATTCGCGCTCACCAGGGCGGCACGCTAGTCGTTTGCCTCAGCCATCTGCCGGGTATTCCCCGGCGTGATGCCTGCCATGGGGTGGCAAGGTTTCGTAAATTCGAGACGTTGTCATCAGTGAGACGCCCACCGGGGCATGTCTTATGACCAGGAGGTAGGCGAAGAATGGCTGAAGCTCTGTACACCGCCGTGGCCACCGCTCGCGGCGACGGCCGCAACGGTGAGGTCACGTCCTCGGACGGCGTCATCGACGAATCGCTGGCGATCCCGAAGGAGATGGGCGGACCGGGTGGCGACAAGACCAACCCCGAGCAGCTCTTCGCCGCCGGCTACTCCGCCTGTTTCCACTCCGCGTTGCAGCTCGTCGCGCGCCAGGCCAAGGTGAAGCTGGACGGCTCGACCGTCTCCGCCGAGGTCAGCGTGCTCAAGCAAGGCGAGGGTTTCGGCCTCGCCGTGGCACTCAAGGTTTCGCTGCCCGGTCTGGAGCAGGCACAGGCCGACCAGCTCGTCGAGCAGGCGCACCAGGTGTGCCCCTACTCGAACGCGACCCGCGGGAACATCGAGGTCGCGCTGTCCGCGACGGTCTGATTCGCACGCGGCAGGTCCATCCGTACCGGCAAATTTCTGAAGGGAAGACCGAAAAATGGGCAAGTCCCCGATCAAGAGTCCGCTGAGCGAAGCCGACAAGGAGATCACCGGTAACGCCTTGCAGGCCACGCTGGTCGACCTCGTGGACCTGTCGCTGATCGCGAAGCAGGCCCACTGGAACGTCGTCGGCGCGAACTTCCGCAGCGCGCACCTCCAGCTCGACGAGCTGGTCGACACCGCACGCCAGTACGTCGATGAGGTGGCCGAGCGCGCCAACGCCATCGGCGTCTCGCCGAACGGCAAGGCGAAGGTCGTCGTGGAGAGCTCCGGCCTGCCGGAGTATCCCGACAACTGGCAATCCGTCGAGTCCACGGTCGCCGCGATCGTCGACATTCTCGCGGCGTTGATCGAGCGCCTGCGCAAGCGCATCGACGAGACCGACAAGAGCGACCTGGTGACCCAGGACCTCCTCATCGCGATCACCCAGGAACTCGAGAAGGCGCACTGGATGTGGCAGGCGCAGCAGGCCTGACCCGCTTTGTCTCGCAGATGTCAGGAAAGGGTCTTTCAGGACGTTTTTCGTCCTGAAAGACCCTTTCCTGACACTTGAGGGTCACGACGAGATGCCCAGGACCACGACCGCGGATAGATTCGGGGCATGGTGCTGCACAAGGGAAAACTGACCGATCCGGACCGCAAGGGCGGGGCCAACCCGCTGCACGCCGGCATGTACCCCGCGCTCGCCGCGAGCATCCGGCTTCCGCACGACAGCCTCGCCGAGGAACCACTGCCGCCCGACACGGCACTCCAGCTCGTGCGCGACGAGCTGATGCTCGACGGTAACGCTCGCCTGAACCTCGCCACGTTCGTCACGACGTGGATGGAGCCGCAGGCCCGCGAGCTGATGGCCGAATGCGTCGACAAGAACATGATCGACAAGGACGAGTATCCGCAGACCGCCGAACTCGAGCGCCGCTGCGTGAACATCCTCGCCGATCTGTGGCACGCACCCGATCCCACCGGGATCATGGGCTGTTCCACCACCGGTTCGTCCGAAGCCTGCATGCTCGCCGGGATGGCGCTGAAGCGCCGCTGGTCGAAACTGGGGCGCACTGGGAAGCCGAATCTGGTGATGGGCGCGAACGTCCAGGTCTGCTGGGAGAAGTTCTGCGAGTACTGGGAGGTCGAGCCGCGGCTGGTCCCGATGGACGGTGACCGCTTCCACCTCACCGCGGACGAGGCGATCGCCCGGTGCGACGAGAACACGATCGGCGTCGTCGCGATCCTCGGGTCCACTTTCGACGGCAGTTACGAGCCGGTCGCCGAGATCGCCACCGCACTCGACGGGCTACAGGAACGGTCCGGCTGGGACATTCCCGTGCACGTCGACGGCGCTTCGGGCGCGATGATCGCGCCGTTCCTCGATCCGGAGCTGGTCTGGGACTTCCGGCTGCCGAGGGTCGCGTCGATCAACACCTCCGGGCACAAGTACGGGCTGGTCTATCCCGGCGTCGGCTGGGTGGTGTGGCGCGACAAGGCGGCGTTGCCGGAGGAACTCGTCTTCAACGTCAACTACCTCGGTGGCGACATGCCGACTTTCGCGCTGAACTTCTCGCGTCCCGGTGCCGAGGTGGCCGCGCAGTACTACACGTTCGTCCGGCTCGGGCGCGAAGGCTTCCGCGCCGTGCAGCAGGCTTCGCGTGATGTGGCGACCCACCTGGCCGACGGGATCGCTGGACTCGGCCCGTTCGAACTGCTGACTCGCGGCGATCAGTTGCCCGTGTTCGCCTTCACGACGAAGGCCGACGTCGAGGGTTTCGACGTCTTCGACGTGTCTCGGCGGCTTCGCGAGCGTGGCTGGCTTGTCCCGGCGTACACGTTTCCGGAGCACCGGACCGATCTCGCGGTACTGAGGATCGTGGTGCGCAACGGTTTCACCCACGACCTCGCGGATCTGCTGCTCGCCGACCTGCGGCGGCTGCTGCCCGAGCTCGATCACCACCCGCGACCGCGGGCCGCGTTCCATCACTGAGCCGGGTGCCCTGCGTCACGCCGGATTTCCCGGGGCCCTACCGGCGCGTAACGTCGGGGGGTATGGGAGTCGCCGGAGACGAACGTCGTGCGTTGAGCGAGCTTTTCGAAGAGGTCGGCCCGGACGCGCCGACCCTGTGCACGGGCTGGAAGACGCGGGATCTCGCGGCGCATCTGCTGGTTCGCGAGCGGCGGCCGGACGCGGCGCCCGGGATCCTGGTGCCCGTGCTGGCGCCATACACGCAGCGGGTGCAGGGCTCCTACGCCGCGCGGCCGTGGTCCGAGGTCGTCGGGAAGGTCCGCTCCGGCCCGGCCTGGTTCTGGCCGACGTCGATCGGCGCGCTCGACGAGTTGACCAACAGCGCGGAGTTCCTGGTGCACCACGAGGACGTCCGCCGAGGGAAGCCCGGCTGGGAGCCGCGTCCCGCCGAGTCCGCACGGGACGCGGCGGCGTGGAAGTCGGCCAAGCAGGCGTCGAAGCTGAACCTGCGGAAAGCGCCGGTCGGCGTGATCCTGAAGACTCCCGAAGGCCGCGAAGCGCAGGTGAAGGAGGGCCCGGACACGGTGATCGTGATCGGCGCGCCGATCGAACTGCTGCTGTTCGTCTTCGGCCGCGACGCCGCCAAGCTCACCTTCGAGGGTGACGCCTACGCCGTCGACCGCCTGCGGAAGCACGACCGGGGCCTTTAGAGTTCGGTTCATGCCGATGATCAGTGTTTCGATGTTCCCCGGCCGCACGGCCGAGCAAAAGCAGGCCCTCGTCCGCGAGGTGACCGACGCCTTCGTCCGCACCTGCGGCGGCAACGCCGAGGGTGTCTGGGTGACCATCAACGAGATTCCCGCCGAACACTGGGCTTCCGGCGGGACTCTCTTCTCGGAGCGCTGACCCCCGCACCGGATGTCATGAAAGGGTCTTTCAGGACATTTCTTGTCCTGAAAGACCCTTTCATGACACGTCAGCGGAGCCCGACCGCCCGCATCGCGAAGAACACCTCGATCGACGTCTGCCTGATGGTCTCGGCGATCACCAGCGAACCGTGGCCCGCGTCGTAGCGGTAGAACTCGAACGGGAGATCCCGCTTCGCGAGCCTGTCGAGGTAGTTCTCGACCTGGCGGATCGGGCACCGCGGGTCGTTGTCCCCGGCGAGCACCAGCACCGGCGCCGTCACGGCCTCGACGTAGGTGATCGGCGAGCATTCCTGGTACACCGCCGGAACGGTCTCCGGCGACCCGCCGAACAAGGCCCGGTCGAACGAGCGGAGCTGTTCCATCTCGTCCTCGTACGCGGCGACGTAGTCCGCGACGGGCACCCCGCCGATCCCGGCCGCCCAGCGTGCGGGCTGGGTGCCCAGTGCGAGCAGGGACAGGTAGCCACCCCACGAAGCGCCGTTCACCACGCATTTCGCCGGATCGGCGAGTCCACTTTGGACAGCCCAGTCGTGCACGGCGGCGACGTCTTCGAGTTCGGTCAGGCCGGGGCGGCCTTCGATGGCGTCACGCCAGGCCGAGCCGTAGCCGGTCGAGCCGCGGTAGTTGACCTCGACGACGGCGAAACCGGCGTCGAGCCAGACGGCGCGATAGGCGGAGAACCGGTCTTCGTCGGCCGAATGCGGTCCGCCGTGCAAGGAGAAGACCGTCGGCAGCGGGCCTTCGGGCGCGTCGGCTGGCCGGGACACCAGCGCGTGGATCCGGCCGCCGATCCCGTCGACGAACGCGTCGGTGACCGGTGCGGATCCGGGTGCCCGGTCACCCGGCGGTTCGAGGAGCACGGAGTCGGTGCCGTCCGCGGTCCGCGCGCGTACCGCCGTCGGCTGCGCCGCACTGGACCACGAGTACTCGACGGTGCCGTCGGGGCGCACCCCGGCGCCGCCGATCCGGCCCGGCGGAGTGTCCAAAGAGGATAGACCGCCGCTTGCGAGGTCGTAACGGTGCAGGGAACTGCGGCCCTGGTGGAAGTGCACGACCAGCAACGCGTGCGCGTCCGGGTACCAGCCGGCGACCACTTCGCCCGGCAGGTCGAGTTCGATCTCCCGCTCGGTGCCCGCGGCGACGTCCCAGATCAGCAGTTCCTCGCGGCCGCGCCGTTCGTGCAGCACCAGCAGCCGCTGGTCACCCGCGACCGGCGAGAACTCCAAGGCGCCGAGGCCCTTGCCTTCGCCGTCCCACTTGTCGGCGACCGTGGTGAAACCGTCGGTCGACAGGACGCGCAGTGCGGGGTGTCGCGAATCACCGTGCTCGGAATGGGAGATCACGAGCAGGGACTCGTCTCGGGAGAGCGACGCGATTCCCGCGTCGTCGTCATGGCGGTAGAAGCTGGTGGTCTTGCCGTCGATATGGGCGAAGAGTTCGCTGCCGTCGTCGGTCGAGACGCCGACCGCGATCACGCGGGTGCCGATTTCGAGCCCGGCGGAGTAGCCGTCGTGGACGTCCGGGACGGCACGCTCGGCGGCGGTGCCCGCGGCGAACGGTTCACGGACCCACGAGCCGAACTCGTCGCCGTCGGTGTCGTCGAACCACCAGATCCAGCGGCCGTCGGGGGACGGGGTCGCGTGCATGGTGCCGTTGGGCCGGTCGGTGACGCGGCGGTGCTCGCCGGTCGAGCGGTCCCAGGAGTAGACCTCCCAGACGCCGCTGGCGTTGGAGACATAGACGCATGCGTCCGGAGCGTCGATGGCCCACTCGGGGACCGAGATCCGGGGCGCGTGGAAGCGGGCCCGCCACCTGGCCTCGGCTTCGGCGTCGTCGAACAGGCGGTCCGGGACCGCCGCGGACGGATATTTGTTGCCTGGCTGCGTGCTCACCCCTCGATCCTGCCACTCCGGAGCCGTACTGTGTGCGGGGTGCTGGAGGGAAACGCGCGAGACGCGATGTCCGCGCGATCTGCGCGTCAGACGGTCGGACATGCCGTATTCGCGCAACCGCTGTTCGGGCCGGGAATGTGGGTTGTCGACGTCGGCTGCGGACCGAGTTCGATCACCCTCGGTATCGGCGACGGACACCGAGGGTCCACAGTGGACTTTTTGCGAGCGGATGCCCGCGCCTTGCCGTTCGCCGACGCTTCGGTGGACGTGATCTTCGCGCACGCCGTCTTCGAGCAGCTGAAGCAGCCGGGTGCCGCACTGGCCGAGTTCCGCCGGATCCTTCGTCCCGGCGGCTCGCTCGCACTGTCCACATCGGACTGGAGCCGGGCACGTCTCCGGCCGAAGACGGCGAATGTGGACGCCGCCCTCCGCGGCCACTATTTGTTGTGCCGCCGTGCGGGTGGCGATCCGTTCGCCGGACGCTCGATCGCCGCCGCGGTCGCGGCCGCGGGTTTCGCCGACGTGCGAACGAAAACCCGCTACCGCGCGGACACGACGTACCGGGCACTGGCGGCCGACGTCGAGGCGAGGTTGGTGACGGCACTGGAAACCGCGACGACCCCGGATCGCGACCAGCTCGCGTCGGCGGCCCGCTCCGCGTGGTCATGGGCGCGCTCCGGCGACGGCGACTTCACCCAATGCTGGATCGAGTTGCTCGCGACCCGCTGAGGCCCCCGTGGGAGCGGTGGGGGCTGCGTGCCGGTCGCGCTTACTTTCGGGGCTGGCGAGGTGGCGGATGTCCTGAAGGCCCCCTTTGAGACGTTCAACGTCTCAAAGGGGGCCTTCAGGACATGCGCGTTTAGTCCAATACTTTCGTGGTGGGGGGGGAGGGGGGACGACGC
>NZ_JBFBBY010000176.1:0-14067 GCF_040682875.1 Amycolatopsis sp. NPDC051071
TTGTCTATGAAGGATTTGGGACACTCACCGTCCCAAATCCTTCATAGACGCGGACGGCTGCCTCCGGGCCGACCACCTGCGCGCTCCGGCCTACTGACGGCAGCGCTTCCCGCTGTTGACGCACTTCACGAGCTGGTTCATCAGGCACTGCGACATGACGTTCGCGAAGTCGTCGTGGTCGGAGCGCGGGTTGTGCTTCTCCTGCGCGAACGCGTCGACCGCGTAGTGCCCGTCGGCCTGGATGTCCGGCGGGATGTTGTACACCAGGGTGATCCGCAGCTGCGGCACGTTCTTGAAGCCGCGCGGGCATTTCCCGTCGCGGTCGGAGAACACGATATGCGTGCGGTGGTTGGCGCTGTCGGTGTTCTTCCCGTCCCAGCAGTTCGGGAACGAGTGGACGCGGGTGACCTTGCTGCCCCGCGGGCAGATCGGGTACAGCTCGGTGAGCCTGTCCTCGAATCCACCGCAGGTCCAGCTGGCCCGGGCGTTGGCGGGGCCGTTGGTGGTCTGCTTGGCGTCGCCGTAGAGCACCCGCAGGAACTTCGGCATCGCGACGACCTTGCGGGCACCGCCGCTGGTGAACGTCAGGTCCACCTTCTCGGGGCGCTGGATCTCGCCCTTGTTGTCGCCGATCTCGTTATTGTCGTTGGCGGGCGGCAGATCGGCGGCCTTGCCGTCGGCCTTCTTCCGCTCGACGTCGCCGGTCTTGTTGACGTTGCTGTTCTCGCCGCCGTTGTCGAGGCCGCCTTCACCGTTCTGCTTCACCGCGCAGCCGGTGAGCTGGTCGTCGGGCTTCGCGACCGGTTTGCCCGCCTGCTTCATCTGGTCGCTGATCTTCTTGATCGACGACTTCCGCATGTTCTTCAGCTCGTCGAGTACCTGGGTGGCCTGTTTTCCTTGCGCCAGCTGGTTGTTCGCGTTGTCGACGTCCTGGTCGATCTTGATGAGGGCTTCGTTGACCGCGGCCATGGACTGGTCGGGGACCTCTTCGAGTTCGCTGACGACGTCGGGGCAGTCGGCCTGCGGGGAAGCTTCGTCCTTGGCCGCGTTCTCGCGGTCGTCGGCGAGCTTTTCCTCGTTCGCCGCCTCGTTTTCTTCCTCTTCCTCGGTGTCGACCCGGATGACCGGCCAGAAGTAAGCCGACTTGTCACCGTTCTTGCAGGTGGTGCCCGCGCGGGAAAGGCTCTTGTTGTTCGAGTCCGCGTTGGTCGAGAGGTTCCCGACGTAGTCGTGCAAGTGCTCGGCTCCATTGCGGACACCGGGCTGCGCGATGAAGTTGTCGCCGTTGAAGTGGCCGTTCTCGTTGCGGCCACAGTCGACCGTGAACGTCCCTCGTGCGCCTCGTTTCGCGAGGTCGAGGTTGACGTTGGTGCCGCGGGCGACCTTCGTGATGTCGATGAAGAACGCCTTGTCCGCGCTGTCGGCCCTGGCCGCGCCGGGGGTTCCGGTCGTGTTCACCACGACGATCCCGCCGACGGCGAGGGACAGCGCGATGGCGCCGGTGGCGACCTTGGTACGGCGCGCCATGCGGTGGCGGCCGGCGGTTCTCGGTTTACGGGGCATGAAATTGTTCACCTCGTTCGGTGTCGTTGCACGGAGTCCGGGGGATGCGTCACCGGCATCGCCGGCGTCACTGACTCCGTGTTGGCTGAAACGGCTCCAGCCCGACCCCGGTTCAAAACGCGACCTTGCCGTTATGCTTTCGTTACCTTCCGGCGGCGGTGATAGGCGAGTGTGAGGACGACGATGATCGGCCCCCAGAGCGCGAGCGGAGCGACGCACACGGTTGCCAGCACTTCCCAGCCGTCGCTGACGTAGTCGACGTTTTCGACCACGCCGAACACGGTCAGCTGGTGGCCGCCGAGCGGGACCGAGGTGAACAGCGCGGTCAGGACCAGGCCACCGACGATGGCGGGAACGACGGCCGCCATCGGCCGGACGGGTTTGCCGCCGATGAACGGGATCCAGCGGGGTGCCACCTCACCCCAGCCGCGGACCAGCCCGATGGCCAGGATCGCGGTCAATTCGGAGAGCACGCTCAGGGTGAGGACGTACGGGATGCTCAGCCAGAGCGGCGGCATTCCGCGATCGTGGATCTGCCCCATTTCGCAGTGCAAGGCGAAGGGCAGCCGCCACAGACACGACGGCAGCAAAAGCCAGGGAAGCGCGTAGGCCAGACGCATCGCCCAGCGGGGAACCGGCCGTTCGGTGTCACTGACGGCCGGGGGCGAGTGCGGGATCTTCATGAGGTCGATGTTCGTGCGGCGAGCGTTCCGAAAGATCACTCGCGCGGACCGGTTCGCTCCCTCTCGAAGGTGAGCACGCGAAAAGCCCGGCCTCGGGGCAGTCGAGGCCGGGCCGGTTCCCGCGGGTCAGACGTCCACCTTGTCCTTGGGCTCCGCCTCGGGGGCGACGGGACGGGCGGGCAGGAAACGCTTGAGCAACGGGAAGAACAGGATCACCAGGATGATCACGTAGACCACGATCGAGAACGGGGTGTTGAACAGCCCGCCGAGACCGCCGTCGCTCAGTTGCAGTGCGCGCCGCATCTGCTGTTCGGCGGCCGGGCCGAGGATGACGCCGATGATCGCCGGCAGCACCGGCAGGCCGTAGCGGCGCATCGCGAAACCGAGCAGGCCGATCACGAACATCACCAGCAGGTCGAAGATGTCCGCGTTCACCGCGTAGGCACCGACACTGGCGAAGAACAGGATGCCCGCGTAGAGGTACGGACGCGGGATCCGCAGCAGCTTCACCCACAGCGGCGCCAGCGGCAGGTTCAGCACCAGTAGCAGCGTCAGCCCGACGAACAGCGAGGCGATCAGGCCCCACACCAGCGAAGACTCCCGCTCGAACAGCAGCGGTCCCGGCTGGATGCCGTACTGCTGGAACGCCGCCAGCATCACGGCCGCGACCGCGGTGGTCGGGAGGCCCAGCGTCAGCATCGAAACCAGCGTCCCGGCGGCGGACGCCGAAGCGGTCGCCTCCGGACCCGCGACACCTTCGATGGCACCCTTGCCGAACTCGTCCTTGTGCTTCGAGAGCCGCTTTTCCGTGACATACGAGAGGAACGTCGGGATCTCGGCGCCACCGGCGGGCACCGCGCCGAACGGGAAACCGATGAGCGGTCCGCGCAGCCACGGCTTCCAGGTCCGCTTGAGGTCGGCGCGCGAAAGCCACGGCCTGCCGACCGGGATCGGTTTGAACGCGTTGCGCCGCAGATGCGCGGCGACCCACAGCGACTCGCCGACCGCGAACAACGCGACCGCCACGATCACGACGTCGATGCCGTCGGCCAAGTGCAGTGAGCCGAAGGTCAGGCGCTGCTGGCCGGTCATCTCGTCCAGGCCGACCAGTCCGATGGTGAGCCCGATCAGCAGCGACGCCACCCCGCGGATCCGGGAACTGCCGAGCACCGAGGTGACCGCGATGAACGCCAGCACCATGATCGCGAACAGGTCCGGCGCGCCGATGTCGACGGCGTGTTTCGCGATCACCGGTGCCAGCACGACCAGCGCGATCGTGCCGAGGATGCCGCCGACGAAGTGGCCGATCGCGGCCGCCGCCAGCGCTTGCGCCCCGCGTCCCTTGCGGGCCATGGGATTGCCGTCGATGGCCGCGACGACCGCCGCGCTCTCGCCGGGGGTGTTCAGCAGGATCGACGTCGTCGAGCCGCCGAACATCCCGCCGTAGTAGATGCCGGCGAACATGATGAACGCGCCGGTGGGCTCCAGGCCGTAGGTCACCGGGAGCAGCAGGGCCACCGCCATGGCCGGGCCGATACCCGGCAGCACGCCGATCGCGGTGCCCAGCAGGACACCGATCGCCGCCATCGCGATATGGGCCGGGGTCAGCGCGGTGCCGAAGCCGTCGATGAGTTGCTGGAACATCAGAACACCTCCATCAACGGGCCACCGGGGAGCGGGACACCGAGCAGGTTGTTGAAGATCAGGAAGGTCACGACGGACAGGCCCGCCGCGATCAGCGGGTCACGGACCAGGTCGCGGCTGCCGAGCGCGTACGCCGCGCCCCAGAACAGGATCGCACCCGAGATCGGGAACCCGACCAGCCCGATCAGTGCCGCGTTGGCCAGGAAAGCACCGCACAGCAACAGAACCGTGCGCATGTCGGCGGGCTCGGTGAGGTCGATGTCCTCGCCGCCTTCGGCTTCACCCTTGCCGCCGCGCAGCACGTCGCGTGCCAGCAGCACCGCGACGATCAGCAGCAGCGAGCCGACCAGGATCGGCACCGCCTTCGGTCCCACCGGGCCGCGCTGGGCGAAGTCGGCAGGAATGCTCAGCGCGTCGGTCAGCACCAGCACGCCGAGCACCAGGAGTACGACGCTCACCCCAAGCTCGGAGCGCTCCTTCAGCCACGTGGTCGTCATGCCAGACCCAGCTCTTTCAGCACCGTTGCCACTCGAGTGTTCTCCTCTTTGAGAAACGAACCGAACTGCTCCCCGGGGGCGAACGCCCCGGTCCATCCGTTGCGCTGCAACGCTTCCTGCCACTGCGGTGTCTTCTGCAGCCGCTCGAACAAGCTCACCAGCTTCGCGCGGTCCGTGTCGCTGATCCCTGGCGGTGCGACGATGCCGCGCCAGTTGGTGAACTTCACGTCCACCCCGGACTCCGAAAGCGTCGGCGCGTCGATGCCAGGGATCCGCTTCTCGCTGGTCACCGCCAGCACCCGAAGCGTCCCGGCCTGGATCTGGTCGCGGTACTCGCCGACACCCGAGACACCGAACGCGACCTTGCCGCCGAGTACCGACGCCAGCAGTTCCCCGCCGCCGTCGAACTGGACGTAGTTGACCTTTTTGGGTGCGAGCCCGACCGCCTTCGCCATCAGCATCGGCGCCAAGTGGTCCGGGCCGCCGGGCGACGAACCGCCGCCGACCTGGACCCCGCCCGGATCCGCCTTCCACGCCTCGATCAACTGACCGATCGACTGGTAGGGCGAGTCCTTGCCGACCACGACGATGTCCGACTCTTCGATCAGCTTCGCCACCGGCGTGGTGTCGAGCAGCGAAGACGGCGACTTGTTCGTGAACACGCTGCCGACGACGCCGAGCCCCATGGACATGACGAGTTTGCCGTTACCGCGTTCGGCCACCGTCCGGCCGAGGCCGACCGTGCCGCCCGCGCCGGGAAGGTTGAACACCTCCGCGTTGCCGAGCAGGTCCGCGTCCTCCATCGCCTTGGTCGCCGTGCGGGCCGTGATGTCGTAGCCGCCGCCGGGCGCGTTGGGTACGAGCACCCGAATCGACCGGATCTGCGCGCCGTCGTCGGCCTCGCTGCCCGGAGTGAGCAACGGTGGCACCAGCAAGACGGCGACAAGCGCCGCCGCGATGGCCAACCAGCTACTGGGCTTCACTGTGATCCCCGCCTCTCTTCCGCGTGGTTGGACATGGTGCACTCGTGTAAACAAAGATGTCCCGCTTGCGGGCCCAATGGTTGTTTTGTTCTTTCTGGTCACGAGGAGGTGGCGTATGGGTGGTCGTGGTTCGCTGGCCCGTCAGCTCCTCGCGTGGCAACTAGTAGTCGTCATCTGTCTACTGTGCGCGGTCGGCGTGCTGGCCGTCGTCCAGGCGGGGACCAGCTTCCGCACGACCGAGGGACGCCGGGCGCTTTCGGTCGCGGAGAGTGTCGCCGCGCAGGGCATTGTCGGTGACCTCGAAAACGGCCCCTTCGAACTCGCCGCGCCCGCGGAGACCGCGCGGAGCCTTTCCGGCGTGGACTTCGTCGTCATCGCCGACGCCGATCGCTACGTGCTCGCGTCACCGGATCCGGGCCAGTTGCGGTCCCTGCTCGGGATCGGGGAGAGCACTGTCCTTTCCGGACGATCGTGGGTCGGCGAACTCGACGGTTCGATCGTGGCGCACGTCCCGGTGCTCGACGAGAAGGGCGGCAAGGTGGTCCGCATGGTCGCGGCGGGTTCGAAGTCACCCGGCTTCTTCGCCGGTGTGCTCGACTCGCCGGACAACGCGCTGCGGGTGCTGGGTGTCGCGCTCGTGATCGGCGTGAGCGGTTCGCTGCTGCTGGCACGCCGGGTCAAGAACCAGACGCTCGGCCTGGAGCCGCACGAGATCACCGCGCTGGTGGAGAACCGGGAAGCGCTCTTGCACGGCATCAAAGAGGGCGTCGTCGGGCTGGATCCGCAGCACCGGATCACGCTGGTGAACGACCACGCCCGCGCGTTGCTGGCACTGCCGGAGGACGCCGTCGGGCGGTCGGTCGAAGACCTCGACCTCAACGAACGGATCCGCGACGTGCTCACCGGACGCGCGACCGGCGCCGACCAGATCGTGCTGCGGGAGGGGAAGGTCCTGACGCTGAACCGGATGCCGATCGACGTGCGTGGTGCCGTCGTGACCCTGCGGGACCGCACCGATCTCATGACACTGCGGGACGAACTCGACGCCAGCAAACACGCCACGGACACCCTGCGCGCGCAGGCGCACGAATTCAGCAACCGCCTGCACACGATTTCGGGGCTGCTCGAACTCGAGGAATACGAAGAGGTACGCGGGTACGTCAGCCGGATCAGTTCGGCGCAGGGAGAGTGGCGTGCGGAGGTCGGCGCGCGGATCGGTGACCCGGCGGTGGCGGCGCTGCTGATCGCGAAGGCGTCGCTGGCCGCCGAACGCGGCGTCGGGCTGCGGATGGCGCCGGACGGCGAACTGGACCGCGTCGAGGACGCGCTGTCCACGGATTTGGTGACAGTACTGGGAAACCTCGTCGACAACGCACTCGACGCGCTCGGGGGTGAGCGCGGCTGGATCGAGGTCGGCGTATGGCAGGAGGATGACGAAGTGCGTGTGGAGGTCCGCGATTCCGGGCCCGGTGTCGCCCCGGAGATCGCCGAAGAGGTGTTCGAGCACGGCTTCACCACGAAGGCCGCGGCACACGGGCAGCGCGGGCTGGGGCTGGCACTGATCCGGCAGGCCTGCGTCCGGCGGGGTGGTTCCGTCGAAGTGCACAACGAAGACGGCGCGGTGTTCACGGCAAGGCTTCCGCGATGATCCGGGTGCTCGTCGTCGACGACGACTTCATGGTCGCGAAAGTCCACAGTGGATACGTCTCCCGCACGGAGGGATTCGCCGTCGTCGGGGTCGCGCACACCGGCGCCGACGCGCTCCGGCTGGCGCGGGAATTGAAACCGGATCTGGTGCTGCTGGACGTCTACCTCCCCGACCTCGACGGGCTTTCCGTGCTGCGCGAGCTCCGGGCGACCGAGGACGTCGACGTCATCCTGATCACCGCCGCCACCGACGTCGAGACCGTGCGGCAGGCGATGCGGGGCGGGGTGCTGCACTATCTGATCAAACCGTTCGAGTACGCGTCCCTGCGTGATCAGCTCACCCATTTCGCCACGCTGCACCGGCGGCTGGACCGGCTGGCCGAAGCCGGGCAGGCCGACGTCGACCAGGTTTTCGGTGCGCGGCCGAACGCGAAACCCGTGCTGCCCAAGGGACTCACCGCCGAAACCGCGCGGCTGGTGGAGACCGCGCTGCGTGGCGCGCCGGGCGGGATGTCCGCGAGTGAATGCGCCGAGGCGACCGGCGTCGCGCGGGTGAGCGCGCGCCGGTACCTCGAGCATTTCGTGGCGACCGGGAAGGCCGGGGTGAACCTCAAATACGGCGGGACGGGACGGCCCGAGCGGCGTTACCTGTGGAGCTGACGGGCCGGTAGCCGACGACTTCCGTGGACAGCAGGCCCTCCCCGCGGGTCAGTCCTGGCAGTTGCCGGTCGAACCGGTGCACCTCGCCGGTCGGCAGGGTGCCACCCAGTTCGGCCCGCGTGCCGAGGATCCTGGATTCGGTCACCAGCCCGCCGAGTTCGGCCAGCCGGGAGAGTGTCGTGCTCACGGCGTCGGCAGGCAGTTCGATCTCGAACCGGCTGACCGGTTCCAGCACCTCGGTTCCGGCCTGTCGCAACGCTTCACCGAGAACGAGCGGGACGACCTTGCGGAAGTCACCCGCGGTGCTGACCGGGCTGGAGTACCCGGTGCGGGTCACCGTCACCGAGCAGTCGACGACCTCCCAGCCGCGCGGGCCACGCAGGAGCGCGGTCTCCACCGTTTCCTCGATCGCCTTGTGGAACGCCAGTGGCAGCGAGCCGAGTTCGACGGCCAGCCCGAAGGTCAGGCCCGAGCCCGGCGTACCCGGTCCGGCGCGCAGACCGAGCGTGGCGAAATACGGATTCCGGCCGTCCCCGATCTCCCACACCGCTTCACCGGTGCCTGTCGGACGCTCGACGCAGACCGTCCGCGTCTCGCTGAACTCGACGGCGAGACCACGCTGTCCGGCGAGGATCTCCCCGATGACCTCCTTCTGCACCTCGCCGTAGAGCCGCACGGTGATCCGCCGCGTCTCGTCGTCCTGCGCGACGGTGATCAGCGGGTCCAGTTCCGCCAGTTCCCGCAGACCGGCGTACAACGCGCGAGGATCTCCCGCGCTCACCACGGTTTCCAAGCCGGGCGGGGGAAAGTGTGTTGCTTCCGCGCCGGCGTCCGCGACGCCGATCCGGTCGCCGACGCGGATCTCCTTGAG
The DNA here is from genome assembly GCF_040682875.1 of Amycolatopsis sp. NPDC051071. NCBI lineage: Bacteria > Bacillati > Actinomycetota > Actinomycetes > Pseudonocardiales > Pseudonocardiaceae > Amycolatopsis > Amycolatopsis sp. NPDC051071. The sequence continues at coordinate 8,549 of NZ_JBFBBY010000176.1, forward strand.
CCCGCTGATCTTGGCGATCCGCCCGGCTCCCGCGATGCCTTCGACGGTGTCCACCCCGCGTTCGAAGATCCGTACCGCGGTGACCTTCCCGTCGAAAGCGAGCAGCCCGCCGGGGCCGGGCCGGTGGAACCGGACGAGGTCGCGTGCCCGCAGTTCACCGGAGAAAACCCGGACATAGGCGATCTTTTCGCCCGCGTCACCGCGTTCGATCTTGAACACGCTCGCACGCAGTTCGTCGTCCGGCGCCGGTTTCGCCGCCCCGCCGAGGAAGTCGCGGATCCCGGCGGTCACCTCGGCGACGCCGTCCCCGGTGCGGGCGGAGCCGAAGAACACCGGTGAGACGAGGCCGAGCCGGGTCTGGCGGATGAGTTCCGCCCGGTGGTCCCGGGTCGTCAGCGTGTCTTCGAGGTACGCGGAGAGAAAGGCGTCACTGTTCTCGGAAAGCGTTTCGGCGAGTTCCGCGGACGGCATTTCGGAGACGGCGCCGCACTTCAGGCCGAGCCGTTCGGCCAGTTCGGCGACGAGGCTTTCGCGCCGGGCGCCGACCCGGTCGATCTTGTTCACGAAGACCAGGACGGGCAAGCGCAGCCGCGCGACGGCACGCATCAGCACCCTGGTCTGGGCCTGCACGCCTTCCACCGCCGAGACGACAAGGACGACACCGTCGAGGACCCGCAGGGCGCGTTCGACCTCGGCGATGAAGTCCGGATGGCCCGGCGTGTCGATCAAGTTGACCCGCACGTCGTCCAGGGCGAACGACACGACGGCCGAGCGGATGGTGATACCGCGGCGGCGTTCCAGCTCCATCGAATCGGTCTGGGTGTCACCGTCGTCGACCCGGCCGATCCGGTCGATGACACCCGCCCGGTGGAGCAGCCGCTCGGTGAGGCTGGTCTTACCGGCGTCGATGTGGGCGAGGATTCCGATGTTCACATGCTTCATGGAGGAATGGCTCCAGTGCTGTCGAAAGGTCCATACGACTCGGGGACACGACAGCGCACCTCACGCCATTCTCCTTTCGGCCGGCCATCTTCCACTCGCGACCCTACCGCAGATCCCCCGCTCCGGCACCCCTCTGTCCACAGAGGACACCTGCCTCGCAACTAGAGGACTAATTGCGGACGTGCTGGACCCTCGACACTCGCAACTAGAGGACTAATTGCGGGGGAGGGGAGGGAGGGGTCAGGCCAGCAGGTCGTTCAGTTCGCCGTAGCCGACGGCTTCCTCCAGCCGCGAGTACGTGCCGGTCGAGAACAACTCGCGGGCGCTCTCCCGCGCGACGGCGTACGCGGCCTGGCTGATGCCGGAACCGACGCTCACCCGCGCGACCCCGAGCGCGGCCAGTTCCTTGACGCTCGGCGCGCCAGGGTGGGCCATCACGTTCACCGGCGCGTCGATGCCCTCGACGAGTGCGGTGATCACGGCCGGATCGATGACGCCGGGGACGAAGATCCCGTCCGCGCCCGCCGCCAGATACGCGGTGGCGCGCTCCAGCGTCTCCGGCACCCCGCCGAGCCCCCTCAGGAAGGTGTCGATCCGGGCGTTGATGAAGACCTCGCCGCTCGCCGCGCGGGCCGCCGCCAGCCGCGGGACTACCTCTTCGGGCGGCCGTGGACCGTCCTCGATGTTGATCCCGGCCGCGCCCGCGGCCACCACCGCCGCGACGGTTTCGGTGACACCGGCGGGCGTGTCCGCGTAGCCGCCCTCGATGTCCGCGGTCACCGGAACCGTTGTCACGCGGGCGATCCGGGCGATCAGGTCCACAGCGAGATCGCGGCCGAGCAGGTCGCCGTCGGGGGTGCCGAGGCTCCAGGCCACCCCGGCGCTGGTGGTGGCGATCGCCGCGGCGCCCGCGTCCTCGATGATCCGGGCGCTCGCGACGTCCCACGCGTTGGCCAGCACCAGCGGGCTCGACGGGAGGTGCAGGGAACGGAACAGCCGGGCGTTGTCGTTCGTCATGCCGCCATCCCAGCAGTTATGCGACATCCTGGTCTGGCGGTTTCGCGACATCGACGTCGGCGCGGAGCCCGGCGATCAGACGGGAGAGACCGTATTCGAAGGAGGTGGCCGGATCCTCGCCGTGGTCGACAGCCGAGTCGCTCTCGACGTGCTGTTGTTCGTCGAGGGCGCAGCCGAGGGTGTACCGGCTGATGGCGAGGATCGCGTGCGTCGCGTCCTGCTCGGTGAAACCGGCCTCCAGTAACGGTTTGATCAGCGGCGTCATCGCCGACCGCTCGGTCGGGCGGGAGCCGGCGTGCAGGCGGGCGCCGTCCCGGTAGGACAGGAGGGTGCGGCGGATGGTGCGGGCGCGCCGGGTCAGCCACTCGGCCCAGTCACACATCGCCGCGGGATCGTCCAGCGGGGCGAGGTTGCCGTCCAGCATGGTTTCGGCCATCCGGTCGAGCAACGCCTGCTTGCTCTTGAAATGCGTGTAGAGCGCGGGACCCCGCACGCCGAGTTTCTCGCCGAGTTTGCGCAGGCTCAATCCGTCCAGCCCGACCTCGTCGAGGAGTTCGAGCGCGGCTCGAACGTAGCCATCCCGTCTCACGACCATGCGCACACCTTCGCCGGTCCTCATCGGACTTGACAAGCCGAGAAGATCTTATCATCGTTAAGATCTTAACATCGATAAGAACGGCTGGTGGGATGATCGGGCGTACCGATGACGAGCGCATCGCCCCCGCTTTGTGGGGGATGGCTTCGATCTTGACCCTCGGTGGGTTCCTGTCGATGTTCACGTCGACCGTCGTCAACGTCGCGCTCGGCACGATCGCGGCGGAGTTCCATGCCCCGCTCGGCACCGCGCAGTGGATCGCCACCGGTTACCTGGTCGCCCTCGCCGCGATGGTGCCGGTGAGCGGCTGGGCGAGCCGTCGCTTCGGGGCGACGAGGCTCTGGTTGGTGTGTGTCGGCTTGTTCACGGTGTTCTCCGCGCTTTGCGCGACGGCGACGTCGATCGAGGCGCTGATCGTTTTCCGGGTCCTGCAAGGCGCCGCGGGCGGACTGCTGGTCCCGGCCGGGCAGATCCTGTTCGCGGTGACGGCGGGGCCGAAGCGGCTCGGCCGGATGATGGCCGTGCTGAGCATCCCGATCTATCTCGCGCCGGTGCTCGGCACGCTGGGCGGCAGCGTGCTCACCGAAGGGCTCGGCGTGCCGTGGCTGTTCCTGGTGAACGTGCCGATCTCGGTGCTCAGCCTGCTGCTGGGCCGGAAATGGCTGCCGAGGCAGACCCCGGCGGGCGCCGAACCACTGGACCGGCGCGGTCTCCTGCTCACCGTGACCGGTCTGCCGTCGCTGGTGTACGGCGTCGCGGTAGGCGCCCCGATCCCGGCGATCGCCGGAGTCGTCCTGCTCGCCGTCTTCGCCGCCACCGCGTCGCGGTCACGTGCTCCGTTGCTCGATCTGCGGCTGTTCCGCGACCGCGCGTTCTCCTCGGCCGCCGCCGTCATCTTCGGCATGGGGGTCGCGCTGTTCGGCGCGATGATCGTCCTGCCGCTGTACTACCTCGACGTCCGGCACGAGAGCCTCGTCGCCACCGGGTTCCTGACCGCCCCACTGGCGCTCGGCACGGTGGCGGCACTTCCGCTCGCGGGCAGGCTGACCGACCGGATCGGCGGCGCCAGAGTGATCTTCGCCGGGCTGATCGTCACGATCATCGGGACGGTGCCGCTCGCACTGCTCACCGGGTCCGACGACTACTGGTGGCTCTCGGCCGTCCAGGTCGTCCGGGGCTGCGGCATCGGGCTGACCACGACACCGGCGCTCGCCGCGGGCCTGATGCTGGTGCCCAAGGACCGGATTTCCCACGCGATGCCCCTCTTCGCCATGTTGCAACGGATCGGCGGATCCTTCGGGACGTCGATCCTGACCGTGGTCGTCTCCACGGGCCTCGCCGCCACTCCCGGGGCCGCGGCGGCCATCGCGGACACCCACTGGTGGATCGTCGGGATCACCGCGATCGTGCTGATCCCGTCATGGATCCTGATGCGCACCGAAAAGTCCACAGTGGACTAGAAGTCCTCACGTGGGTTTGTTCCCGCCCGGGAGTCCCCGAGGGTTCCGAATGTCGTGAGCGAGTGTCCGCCGTGGCATTCGGGACAGGAAGTGGACAACGCCGTAGGCTCGGCTGAATGAGCACGGCATCCACCACGGAGCATCCGATGGTCGAAACCCGGCACCAGACCCAGTTGCTCACCCTGCTGCGGGACGAAGGCCCCATGTCCCGCGTCGAACTGGGGGAGCGGCTGGAGCTGCCGCGTGCCCGGGTGGGTGCCGAGGTCGCGCGCCTCGCCGAGGTCGGGCTCGTCGAAACCGCCGGTCCGTCGGCGAGCCGGGGCGGCAGGCGGTCGACGCTGGTGAGGCTGGCGGGAGACCTGCGCGTGCTGTCGGTCGACGTCGGCGCGACGTCGGTCGGGGTCGCCATCACCGACGCCTCGTGCGAAGTGCTGGTGCACACCGTCGAGGACTGCGACGTCCGGCAAGGACCGCACGCCGTCCTCAAACGCATCGCCGAACTGGCGGAGAAGATCCGCGAAGACGTCCCGGGCAAGTTGATCGCCGCCGGGATCGGTCTTCCCGGGCCGGTGAGCTTCGCCGAGGGCATGGCGGTCGCGCCGCCGATAATGCCCGGCTGGGACCGGTTCTCCGTGCGTGACCATCTCGGCGGACTGCTGGGCTGCCCGGTCACCGTCGACAACGATGTGAACTCGATGGCGCTCGGCGAACGGCACGCCGGGGTCGCCCGCTCCATCGACGACCTGGTGTTCGTCAAGATCGGTACCGGCATCGGCTGCGGGATCGTGTTCGGCGGCAAGGTCTACCGCGGCGTCGCCGGCACCGCGGGCGACATCGGGCACATCCGCCTCGACGACTACGGCCCGACCTGCGCCTGCGGTGAGACCGGCTGCCTCGAGGCGTACTTCGGCGGCGCCGCGTTGGCCCGCGACGGGCTGACGCTGGCCCGCAGCGGCCGGTCGGCGTACCTCGCCGACGTCGTCGCGGACCGCGGAGCGATCACCGCGCAGGACGTCGGCCGCGCGGCCGCTTCCGGCGACTTCGGCGCGGTCAACCTCATTCGCGACGGCGGGCGGCGGCTCGGCCAGGTGGTCGCTTCACTGGTGAGTTTCGTGAACCCGGGCATGGTCGTGATCGGCGGCGGCGTGGCGCAGCTGGGGCACCAGCTGCTCGCCGAGATCCGCAGCGCCGTCTACCGGCGGTCGCTGCCGCTGGCGACCGGGAACCTGCCGATCGTGCTGTCCGAACTCGGCGACACCGCCGGGGTCATCGGCGCCGCCTGGTCGGCTACGGACCGGGCCTTCACGCTCAGTAGCTGAGTGGGCCGGGTGTCGTGAGTGATTCGGGTCGTTAGGGCCAAGAGTGTCTTGGGTCCCTACTGGATTTGGCTGCGGGGCTGATCGTGGGTCAGGTCCGTGAAGGTCTCCTTGCCTAGGTACGTGAAGGCCCCCTTCCTTGCGCTAGGCGCAAGGAAGGGGGCCTTCCTGTACTGGGGAAGGTGTGAA
>NZ_JBFBBY010000177.1:0-14006 GCF_040682875.1 Amycolatopsis sp. NPDC051071
CTCGGCTCAGCCGAGGGAAGGAGTCCTTCACGCGCGACCACTGTGCCTGCTGGTGCACCTGCGACCGCAGCGGGCGACCCTGAAGGTAGTGAAGGCTTTTACTACCTTCAGAGTAGGCAAGGAGACCTTCACGGACCTCGCTCACGATCAGCCCCGCAGCCAAATCCAGTAGGTACCCAAGACACTTTTGGCTCTAACGACCCGACCCCATCGAGAACCGCGCCTGAGTCGGGCATTCTGCAGCCCAAACGTGTCCTTTGTGGATGGCCAAGGCGCGGTCTGGCTCCGTCGACCGGCCCGGACCCGCGCCGCGAAGCCTCTGCCTTGCAGCTCGCGAAGCAGACGTCGCGACCTCAAGACAGAGACTCGGTCACGCCACCTTTGCCTTACCCCTCGATATCAGTCGAGGGAACGGGGCCTTCACGCGCATAATCGCCACATGGTGATGGTGGGGGTGCACGTCGTGGGCGCGCTGGCGGGCGTGGCGTTGGGGATCGGCGCGGTTTATCTCGGCTGGATGGTCGTCGAGGGCGTCCGCCGTGACCGGCGCGAACAGCCCGCGATGCTGGCTCAAAGGCTCAGGCGGGACCGCTGGGAACACACCGTCGAGAAGCTGGACAGCGAAGATGCCGCAGAGCGCCTTGAATGCTTCGCGGCCCTGGAGCGCTACGGCAGCGAAAACCCCGACGACAGGGAAGACATCATCGAGCTGACCTGCGAGTACCTTCGCAGGCCTTTCGGGTACCCGGTCGAAGACGACGAAGAACTAGGTGTCCGGCTCGCCGCTCAGGGACTCCTCACCCGGCATTCCCGGTGGCCGGAGGGGGAGGCGCGACCCTTCGGGTTCTGGGAGGTCGACGAACTGGAACTGCAGGACGCGGTGCTCGTTGAACCCGACTTCGCGGACACCGTCCTCACGGGCGCCGGCTTCCGGGACGCCTTGATCGTGCGCGGGAACTTTCGCCGGACCCGGTTCCAGCGCTACGCCAACTTCGACAGGGCGGCCTTCACCGGCGACACCGATTTCCGTGACGCGACGTTCCCGCGGTTCGCCACCTTCGTCGGCGCGATGTTCAGCGGGACGACCACGTTCGCCGACGCCGAATTCGCGGACGGCGCCGACTTCACCGACGCCCGGGTGGAACAGCCGGACGCCGCGCACTCGTGGCCGTCGCCCTGGCGGGTCCTGGCGAATTCGCCGGTTGCCCACGGACGGCTCCTGGCGGGCGACGGCTGAGGGGTGGCTTTCGCAACTCGCGCGGGTGGGGTGGTCAGCCGTGAGGTTCGGTGTCCGGGATCTCGGGTCGCTGCCGGCGTCTATGAAGGATCTGGGACGTTGAGTGTCCCAATTCCTTCATAGACAAGCCCGCGACCAGCCGCACCCGCTCGCTAACGGGTGGCCGCGGCCATCAGCAGAGCGAAGGCGATCGTAAGTACCTGACCGAACAAGGCGTTGCGGGCTTCGCGCTGTTCCGCGCGAGTGGGTCGGTTCATCACGGATTCCCCCGGTTTCGTGTGTTTTCCTTACGGGGCAAGTGTTCCGCGACTCGCTCTCGTGCACCTCCCGCCTCGGTACGGTTCGCCTACGCCGCAGGTCGCGGCCTTCCCCTAGGGGTAGGAGCGGCGTACCCTCGGACGCCCTTGAGCCCCGGGAGAGCCGATGGGACGCCACACCACCGCCCGGACCCGAAGACGGATGCTGCTCCCGCTCCTGGCCCTCGCGCTGGCGGCCGTGCTCGGTGCCGCGACCTGGGTGGCCGTCGCGATGACGCGCTCCGGCCCCGAATGCGAACCCGTGCGAGTGGTCGTCGCGGTCTCACCCGACCTCGCCCCCGCCGTCACCCAGGCCGCCCGTGACGTCGCACTCGACTGCGCCACGATCGACGTCCAGGCCCGCGAATCCCCGCAAATGGCGGAAGAGCTGTCCGGAAGCGCGCCACGGGCTCAGGCTTGGATCCCGTCCTCGACGTTGTTCCTGCGGCGCGCGCACCAGCTCGGCGCGGCCGGAGTCCCCGAATCGGGTCCGTCCGTGGCCAGTTCGCCGGTGGTACTCGCGATCGCTGAACCGGTCGCGAAAGAGCTGGGCTGGCCACGCAAGCCGCTGACCTGGCCTGGCATCGTGCGTGGCGAGATCGTCGCCGGGATGCCGGATCCGGCGCGTGACCCGGTCGGTGTGGCCGCCCTGCTGGCCCTGCGCGACGTCGCCAAGGGCGCGTCCGATCCCGCCGGCGCGTATGTGGCCTTGCTCCGCAAGTTCGCCGCCAACACCGTCGGCGCGGCGGCCGACCTGCTCGCGCAGCCGCCCGGTGCCTCGGTCACGGTGTTCCCCGCGTCGGAAAACGCGGTGCTGCGGCATAATCTGGACCCGGACGGTGCTCGTTGGTGGCCGCGTACACGGCCGCGGCGCCGTCGCTGGACTACCCGTTCGTCGAGGTAGCGGGCGCGACGCCGCGGCAGGGGAGTGCCGTCGCCGCGCTGAAACGAGCTCTGCTGAACGGTTCCAGCGCCGCGGCGTTCACACAGGCGGGGTTCCGTGCTTCCGGCGGGCAGGCGTTGCGGCTGACCGAAACCGACCAGCGCGTGTCGGTACAAGGACAGCGCAGTGCCGAAATCTCGGCCGCCGCCGAAGTCGGCAAAGTGCTCAGCCAGTGGGCCGGGGTGAACGCGAGTGCGCGGGTCCAGGTGCTCATCGACGTCTCCGGTTCGATGAGCGCGCCGGTCCCCGGCATCGGCAAGTCCCGGCTGGAGATGACACTGGAAGCGGCGGAGAACGCCCTGCACCTGTTCAAAGTGACGTCACAGGTTCGTTTCCTGGCCTTCGCGACCAAAGTGGACGGTGACCGCGACTACCGGGAGATCCTGCCGATGGCACCGGTGGCGCAGCAGCTGGCCGCGGTCGGCAAGCTGCGTGCGGTGCGGGCGGTCCCGGATGGGCAGACCGGTCTCTACGACAGTGTCCTCGACGTCTATCGCCTGGCGCGCAAGGAATGGGAGCCCGGGAAACTGAACATGGTGATCGTGATGACCGACGGCCGCAACACCGATCCCGGCGGCATCAGCCGGGAGAACCTGGTGGCGGAGCTGGGAAAGCTGCACGACAAGAGCCGTCCGGTGCCGCTGATCGGCATCGGGATCGGCCCGGACGCCGACGAGGCCGAACTCGGCCAGCTCGTCGGCGGCCAGGCCTTCCTCAGCCGCGACCCGGCGAAGATCGGTGAGGTGTTTTACGGGGCTCTCGGCCGGATCGCCGGCGCTGGATGAAGTAGACGGCGAGGATCAGCGCGAGGCTGATCAGGCTCAGGTACAGCTGGGCCCGGGTGTCGGCGTCCACGAACAGCATCGACGCGACCACGGCCAGCGTCCCGGCGAGGGTGAGCCAGCTGAGCCACGGGTAGCCCCACATACGCAACTTCAGCCGTTCGGGTGCCTCGGCTTCCAGGCGCCGCCGCATCCGCAGCTGCGAACCGGCGATAATCGCGTAGACGAACAACGCGACCGCACCGGCGGAGTTGATGATGAAGTAGAAGATCTTGTCCGGAGACACGAAGTTCATCACCACGGCGACATAACCGACCGATGTGGATACGAGGATCGCCTTCCACGGCACGCCGCGCCGGTTCGTGTCCGCGATCCACTGGGGTGCCCAGCCGTTGCCGCGTAACGCGAACAGCATCCGGGAAGCGGTGTACAGCCCCGAATTCAGCACCGACAGCACGGCCGTCAGCACCACCGCGCTGACCACGGTCTCGGCGGCGGGGATGCCGAACCGGCCGAACGCCGCGGCGAACGGGCTCGTCGTGGTGGGGATGTCGCGCCAGCCGGTGATCATCACCAGCAGCGTCACCGAACCGACGTAGAACACGACGACCCGCCAGACGATCGACGACGTCGCCTTGCGCACGGCGGCTTCGGGCTCGCGTGATTCGGCGGCGGCGATGGTGACGATTTCCGCGCCGAAATAGGAGAAAATCACGATCACCACGCCGTGCACCACCGAGAACGGGCCGTTGACGACGAAGCCGTCCTGCGCGATGTTGCCGACCGAGAACGAGCCGCCGGGCCAGAGCCCGAGCACGAACAGGACACCGACGACGAGGAATACCACGATCGTGGCGATCTTGACCGACGCGAGCCAGAACTCCGTCTCCCCGAACGAGCGAGCAGAGGCGAGGTTCGTCGCGGTCAGCAGGAGCATCAGCACGAGCGAGAAGATCCATTGCGGCACAACGGGAATCCAGGACTGGAGGATTTTCGCCCCGGCGACGGCCTCGAACGCGACCACGCCCACCCAGAAGTACCAGTACAGCCAGCCGACGGTGAAGCCCGCCCAGCCGCCGAGGGAGGTCCGCGCGTACTCCATGAACGAGCCCTGCGACGGTGCGGCCGTCGCCATCTCGCCGAGCATCCGCATCACCAGCACGACGATCAGCCCGCCGATGGCGTAGGAGAGGACCGCGGCCGGGCCGACGGTGTGGATGACCGCGCCGCTGCCGATGAACAGGCTCGCGCCGATGATGCCGCCGAGCGCGATCATCCGGACGTGGCGTTGTCGCAGCTCCGGGCGCAGGCCCGCCCGCTCGGTGGTCCGGTCCGGGGTGGTTTCTGCGCCCATTCGCGGTTACCTCCTGACGCCGTGGCGGTGAATCGCGGGATTGTCGCACCGCAAGAGCCGGAGGAAAAGTGTTTGCGCAACCCCCGGTGAACAGGCCCGGATCGGCTCTGCGAACCTAGGCACCTCCACCGCGCGTTCCGAGGAGCTCTTCGATGCCGCACGCCGTCCTCCGGTTCCTGCCCGCCGTCGCACTGGCCGCCGTGCTGACCGGCTGCTCGGACGAAGCGCCCCAGCCGCAGACGGCGCCGCCCGGGTCGTCACCGCTGGCACAGCAGACCGCCGTCCCGTTCAACGACGCCGACGTCGCGTTCGCGAGGCAGGCCCTCGCACACCATCAGCAGGGCGTGGATCTGGCTTCCCTGGCGGAAACCCGCGCGGACAACGCGGAACTGAAGGCGCTCGCGAAGCGGATCATCGACACGCACGAACCGGAGATCGCGCGGCTGTCCGCGCTCATCGAGTCCTGGGGCCAGGCGGCGCCGGACGACCCGAACCTCGAACACGTCCAGCGCGACGGCTACCTCGGCCCTGGCGACATCGCGGAACTGGCCGGACTGTCCGGAAAGGACTTCGACCGGAAGTTCGTCGCGCGGTTGCGGAAGCAGCGCGAGGCGGGCGTCCGCATCGCCGACGCCGAGACACAGCATGGCCGCAACCCCGACGCGCGGGACCTCGCCGCCACGACGTCGCGTTCGCAGCAGCAGGAGATCACCGATCTACGGGGCTTCCAACAGGGTTGAGTCCGTCTGGACGACGTGGGAATTCAGCTGGACGATGTACGCGCCGCTCAGCAGGACCACCGCACCGGCCGCCTGAATCCAGCTGAGTGCCTCACCCAGCAGCAGCCAGGCCGCGGCCGCGGCGATCAGTGGCTCCACCAGCCCCACGACACTCGCCACCGACGCCGGAAGATGCCGCAACGCCGTCATGCCGGTGGCGTAGGCGAGGACGGTCGCGATCAGCACGAGCGCGATCAGCAGCAGCCACACCGGCGGATGCCACGGCCCGAACGTCGTCGCAGTGCCGAGAACGCCCCACGGGACCGTCCACGGTGGAGCGACCACGCAGACCAGGACCGCGCCGATGGTCATCCCCCAGGTGACCATGCCGAGTGGATCCCGCTCCGCGACACCGCGCTCCCCGAGCAGGAAGTAACCCGCCGAACAGACGGCCGCGCCCAGCCCCGCGAGCAACCCGACGACGTCCAGGCTCAGCCCTTCCCACACCTGCGCGACCAGCATGAGCCCGGCCATCGCCAGCGCGATCCCCGCCCACATCGCCCTCGGCAGCCGCACCCGCCGCACGAACCGCACCCACAACGCGATCAGCACCGGCGAGGTGAACTCCAAGAGAATCGCGATCCCCACCGGAATCCGGCCGGCCGCGAGGAAGTACATGAGCTGGACGCCTGCCACGCCGAGAGAGCCGTACGCCAGCAGCAGCGGCCACTCGCGTTTCCGCACCCGCAGAAGTTTCGGCCGGAAGACGGCGACCAGCGCCAGCAACACGATCGCCGACAGGCCGATGCGGATCGCCGCGACCTGCTCCGGCGACAGCCCCGCCTGCATCGCCGGTTTGCCCAGCACACCCGACGTCCCGAAGAAGAGTGCGGCGAGCAGGATCAGCACGATGCCCCGGCCGCGATGCGCGACAGGCCGGGAAGGGGTGGCGAGTTCGGCGGTCACGGCCGGAGGGTAGAGGGCCGGTGGACGCGGGGCGACCTGTTTTCCCAGCGAGTGGGCACGGGGCCGGGGAGACGGGGGGCGGGGCGGGGCGGCAGCGCGTGCGGGCAGACGGTGCCCCCAATGTGGCATTGGGGACACTCAACGTCCCCAGTGTCACATTGGGAGCATCCCAGTCCCAGTAGCGACACGGACGCCAAGCGTGAGCGGCGGGGGCAGGAGAGTGAGCGGGCGGTGTCAGAAGGAGGTGCCGCCGTCGGTCCAGCTGGTTTGCTCGAAGTCGTCGTCATCGACGGGGGCAAGGCGCGGTTTGCGAACCGGCGTCGGCGGGGGAGCGGCGACAGGCTGCTCGGGTTCGGTGGCCTCGACGGCTTGCGGTTCGGGAGTGCCGTTCGGCCAGACACACGGTGAGGTCGCGCCCAGGTAGAACTTGCCGAGATCGTTCGCCTGGACGGACATGTCGAAAGCGTCCCTGTTATTGCGGACGAAGACGTACTGGTCTTTCGGCCGGGAATCGGTCAGAACCTCGAAACCGTGAGCCGACCACCACTTGACGATGGCATCGAAGTATTCGGCGAACTTCGCCGGGTCGAGACCGGTCACCTCGTAGGTCGCCGAGATCTCGAAGCGGCCTTGAGGACCGTTGTCGGTCGGGTCGGTGCACTCGGATCGGTTCTGGGTGAACAGTTTTCGCTGCGCCGTGGCGGGCAGCGTCGAGAGCACTGTCCGGATGTACAGCTCGACCCTGTCTTTCGCCTGGTGTTCGGTGATGGTCGGTTTCATGGCGTCTCCACCTCCGGGGGAGCAGGCCGACAAGAGTACGAGAACGGCGGCGAGGAACGGGAGCCTCACGTGGCGGGCTTCCCCGCGATGATCAGGCCGATATTCCGCAGGGAAGGGTTGTTGTCTTCCCAGTATTCACTGTGTGCTTCCTGGCTGTACCCGCCGAATCCGTCCGTGCCCGGCGCCGAGGTGAACACCTGCCCGCCGAAGTCCGCGTCGGCCGGGTCCTGGCCAAGCACGAGGTCGTACCCGGCGATCTCCAGGTTCGCCAGATTGATCATGTCGTGTTCGGCCACCGTCGCGTGCACATGCTTGCCGACTTCGCCCTGATCCACCCCATCGAGGTGCAATTCGCCGACGTCGTGCGCGCCGACACCCGGGCTCGCCACGAAGACGAGTTCGTCGGCGGCGAGTCCGCCGTCGCGGGCGGCGTGTCCCACCACGGTGGTGCCGTAGCTGTGGCCCAGCACCGTATTGTGCGACGGCGTCCCTTGGTGTGTTTCCCGCAGGCCGTCCTGGAAACCGGCGAGTGCCGCTTTACCGCCATCGGCGTACTTCTCGCTCGCGGCGTCGGTCAGCCCGTCCGGCGCGTCGTAGCCCAGCCAGGTGATCACGGCGGTCGAGGGGGAGCCCGCGGTCGTCGCCACGGCCCACATCTTGTCCGAACGGTTCAGGTCGCCGCCGATCTTGCTCAGCTCCGACCCGGTCCCCGGAACATACGTCGCCACGTTCGCCGCGGTGTCCGGATTCCCCGCCGAAATGATCGCCTTCCCGTCGCCGCCGGTGTCCAGCCCCAGCAAGAACGCGCGCGGTTCCGGCTGGTCCAGCCGTCGCGCGATGGCTTCCAGGCCCTTGACCTTGGGATCGCCTCGCAGGCGCGCGATCTCCTTGGCGAGGACGGCGCGGTTGGCGGCGTCACGGTCGGTGGCCGGGATGCCGTCGAGGTTGCCGACGAGACCCGGATTCCCTTGCAGCAGAGCGACTTTCGCCGTATCCGACAGGCTGTCCCACCAGGCCTTGTTGTCACCGGGGGAGCCGTTCTCGGGCGGGCCGATGATCGACAGGCCGCTTTGGGCGGCGCCGACGTCCGCGGCCTGGGCGAGGGTGCCGGAGGCTTGTTCGGTGATCTCGCCGTGCAGGGCCCGCCGCATGATGGACGCGAAGTCGGCGTCGACGTCGGTGGCGCGACGCAGGATCTGCTCGATCCGGTCGGCCAGTTCCGCCATCACGCGAGGCTCTGAAGACCCACCGGAAGAAGTGATCTTTCCACCGGAGCCGATGGTCAGACCGTTCCGGGAAGCGAGTTCGTCGGTCTCCCGCACGAAGGCGACGATCCGGTCCAGCGCGATCTGCACCTCGTGCGCACCCCGCCGGACGGCGGACGCCCCGGCCACGAGTTGTCCCAGGGTGGAGGTCAGCGATTCGCCCCGCGTCGACGCGGCCGTGGCGCCGTCGCCGGTCCAGCCGGAGAAGCGGGCCATGGTCCGGACGTCGTCGTTCGCGGCGATGATCCGGGTGCAGCCGTCGTTGAGCGCGTCGGCGACCGCGCCGATCGCGGCCGGATCCCATCGGCGCACCTCGCCCCAGGTGAGCATCAGACACGCAGATCCCGTGACGCCGCCAGCTCGTTCGAGCGGTAGCGGACGGCGGCTTCGTCGAGCCCCGCGGCGTACTCCGAGGCGTTCTTCACCCAGCCCGGCACCGCGCGACCCCAGACGTCCGCGAGCAACCGCGCCGCCTCACCCGACACGCCACCCGGCAGACCGGCCGCGACACCGGCGAGCGCGGCGGCGAGATCCACCTGCCCGACGTCGTCCGAAGCCCGTTTCGCCGCGCCTGACGCGGCGCCGATCGCCTCCAGGACCACCTCGTAGCCGTCGGTCATCCCGCTTCCTCCCCGTGGAGTGACGCTGTGTGACCGCCCTACGACGCGGGAGACGACTACTCGGTTCCCTGGCCGTCCTTGAAAAGTCCGTCGGCGACGTAGCGGGACACGGTCGCGAGGCGACGCCCCTGGAGGCGAAGGGCCTCCATGGCGAGTTCGTCGGGTTCGGCGGACTTGCGCGAGACGAACGAGCCGCCGTACGGATTCCCCGAGTCGAGCAGATGTGGATCGGTGTAGCCGAGCGGCAGGACGATGGCGCCCCAGTGATAGAAGACGTTGTTCGTCGCCAGCACCGTCGATTCGAGCCCGCCGTGCGCCGTCGACGCGGTGGTGAACGACGTCGCGACCTTGTTCACCAGCTTTCCCTTGGCCCACAGGCCACCGGTACTGTCCAAATAGGACTTCAGCTGGGCGGCGGGGCCGCCGAAGCGGGTCGGGCTCCCGGCGGCGAAACCGTCGGCCCACTCCAGGTCTTCCAGCGTCGCCCGCTCATGGTGGGGTCCCGCGTCCACCCATGCCTGCCAGCGTGGATTGCTCGCCACGGCCGCGGGCGGCGCCGTTTCGGGAACCGTGCGGACGCGGACCTCGGCCTCGGCGTCGCGGGCGCCGTCGGCCAGCGCGGACGCCAGTTTCGCGGTGTTGCCCGTCGCGCTGTAGTAGACGACGAGGATGCGCGTGTTCACGTCCGCCGAGCTTAGGCGAGCGTGAGCACCGTCTCACTATCCGGAACTCAGTACTTCTTCCAGGGGCTGACGGTGTCGGTCGGCCGCGTCGGGTCGTGGAAGCGCGGCTTGTCCAGCTCGCCGCGGCGCAACGGCACCAAGCCGTCGGTGATCGCCTGCATGATCTTGGCGTGCGCGCGGACGCCCGCGCCCGGCCGCTCCGGCTCGACCTCCGACAGGTCCACCGGCTCGCCGAAGTGCACCTGGAACCGGGGACGCCGCATGGGCGCGCTCAGCCCGGACTTCGCGAGCGGCAGCAGATCGGCGGGACCGTTGACGGTCTCGGTCCCCCAGTAGACGGCTTCGTGCGCACCCCACTGGCTGATCGGGATCACCGGCACCCCGGCGGCCAGCGCGAGCCTGGCGGCACCGGACTTGCCCCGTTCGGGCCACAGGCCGGGATCGTGGCTGATCCGGCCCTCGGGATAGACGATGAGCGGGTCTCGGGTGGTGCGCAGCGCCTCGGCGGCCTCGGTGAACTGCCCGATGGCCGTCGACGACTCCTTGCGGTCGACCCGCAGGTGGTTACTGGCCCGCAGCGCCGGGCCGATGACCGGGGCGTCGAGGATGCCGCCCGCCAGCATGAACCGCGGGTTGATGCCGATTCGTTTACAGGCCGCCATCAGCACGAACGCGTCGAAGACGCCGATGTGGTTGGCGGTCATGAGCAGTGGCTTCCTGCGAAGCTCCGCCGGGACACGGCCGGTCACCGTGAGCCTGCCGACGAAATTGACCAGCCCCCGGTCGATGTTCAGCATCGTGCGCCAGATCGCTGGGGCGCGGTGAGCCGAATTCTCATCCTGATGCAGCGCGAACATGGGGCAGAGCATGTCATGGCCCCGGTTTCACCCGGATGGCCGCTCAAGCTGTGACCTGAGACGAATGTTCCCCGTGTGCTCCGAGTGGCACCCGGGGCTGGAGGGTCGGTGCGGTTACCGTGGAGGCATGGCTAGCGGTTCGACGACCAGGAAGCGGAGTACGGCGAGAAGCGGCGGCAGCAAAGGGCCGGCGCGGAAGCCACGTACCCCGGCGAAGCCCAGGTCAACGGCCGCGAGGAAGCCGGCTCCACGGCGTCCGGCGGCCAGGAAGAGGTCTTCCGGCACGTTCGCCAAGGGCGTGCGCGGCACCTGGAACCTGCTCGCGAAGGGGCTCGGAACCCTCGCGAGGACGGTCGGCCGCAGCCGTGAACTCGAACCCGAACACCGCCGCGACGGTCTCGCGCTCGGCCTGATCGCACTGGCGCTGGTGATCGCGTTCGGCGTCTGGTGGCGGGCCGCGGGCCCCATCGGCGGCTGGGTGGAGGTCGGTACCCGATCGCTGCTGGGGGCGGGAGCGGTGACGCTGCCGCTGGTCCTGATCGTGGCGGCGGTGGCGCTGATGCGCTCCGAACCGGTGCCGGAGGCCCGGCCGCGAATGGTCATCGGCACCATCCTGGTCATCCTGTCGGTACTCGGCCTGCTGCACATCTTCACCGCGCTGCCCGAGTCCAACGACGCCCGGATGTACGCCGGTGGAGTGATCGGCGCGTTCTCCGGCGGCCTGCTGACCATGGGTGTCACCACCTGGGTCGCGGTGCCGCTGCTGGTACTGGCGCTGCTGTTCGGCACGCTTGTGTTCACCGGGACACCGGTCCGCGAGATCCCGCACCGGCTGCGTAACTGGGGGCTCGACCCCGAAGAGATCGAAGAGGCCGAGGCCGAGCGCAAGGCCATTCACGACGAACGCGACGCCGTCACCGAGGCCGACCCGAAGCCCGTGCGCCTGCGGAAGCCGTCGCGGCGCCGCCAAGGGGCGGGCGACAACGCGGGCGAGCAACTCGACATCGAAGCCGCGCTCGCGGAGCCGCCGACACCGCTCCGCCCGCCGAAGCCGGCGGCCAAGCCCGCCGACGTCCCGGAGAAGAAGCCGAAGAAGGCCGAGCAGCCGCTGGCGGTCACCCGGACCGTCGAGGGCGACTACAAGCTGCCGTCGCCGGACCTGCTGAAGCTCGGCGACGTGCCGAAGTCCCGTAGCAAGGCCAACGACGCCATGATCGAGGCGATCACCGGCGTACTGGAGCAGTTCAGCATCGACGCGCAGGTCACCGGGTTCACCCGGGGCCCGACGGTCACCCGGTACGAGGTCGAACTCGGGCCCGGCGTGAAGGTCGAGAAGATCACCGCGCTGACCAAGAACATCGCCTACGCGGTGGCCACCGACAACGTCCGGCTGCTGGCGCCGATCCCCGGCAAATCCGCGGTCGGCATCGAGGTGCCGAACTCCGACCGCGAGATGGTGCGCCTCGGCGACGTGCTGCGCGCCCCGTCGACGGTCAAGGACAACCATCCGATGGTGATCGGCCTCGGCAAGGACATCGAGGGCCATTTCGTCACCGCGAACCTGACGAAGATGCCGCATCTGCTGGTCGCGGGATCCACCGGTTCCGGTAAGTCGAGTTTCGTGAACTCGATGCTGGTGTCGCTGCTCGCGCGGGCGACGCCGGACGAGTGCCGGATGATCCTGATCGACCCGAAGATGGTCGAACTGACCCCGTACGAGGGCATCCCGCATCTGATCACCCCCATCATCACCCAGCCGAAGAAGGCCGCCGCGGCGCTGGCCTGGCTGGTGGAGGAGATGGAGCAGCGGTACCAGGACATGCAGGTCAACAAGGTCCGGCATATCGACGACTACAACAAGAAGGTGCGTTCGGGCGAGATCACCGCGCCACCCGGCAGCGAGCGCGTCTACCAGCCGTACCCGTACATCATGGCGATCGTCGACGAGCTCGCCGACCTGATGATGACCGCCCCGCGTGACGTCGAGGACGCGATCGTCCGGATCACCCAGAAGGCGCGTGCCGCCGGCATCCATCTGGTGCTGGCGACGCAGCGGCCGTCGGTCGACGTCGTGACCGGTCTGATCAAGACCAACGTGCCCTCGCGGCTGGCGTTCGCGACGTCGTCGCTCACCGACTCGCGGGTCATCCTCGACCAGCCGGGCGCGGAAAAGCTCATCGGCATGGGTGACGCGCTGTACCTGCCGATGGGGGCCGGGAAACCGGTCCGTATCCAGGGCGCGTTCGTCGGCGACGAAGAGATCGCCGCGGTGGTCAACTTCGCCAAGGAACAGGCACAGCCGGACTACACCGACGGCGTCACCGCGGCGAAGGCGGGCGAGAAGAAGGAGATCGACGCTGACATCGGCGACGACCTCGACGTCCTGCTGCAGGCCGCCGAGCTGATCGTCACGTCGCAGTTCGGCTCGACGTCGATGCTGCAGCGGAAGCTGCGTGTCGGGTTCGCCAAGGCCGGGCGCCTGATGGACCTGCTGGAAAGCCGCGGTGTCGTCGGGCCGTCCGAAGGCTCGAAGGCACGCGACGTGCTGATCAAGCCCGAAGAGCTGGAGTCGGTGCTGTTCATGATCCGCGGTGGCGGAGACGCCAACGGCGGGGAACCCTCGGACGAGGATTGAGGCTGCCGAGCATCAGGGCGGTCCGCGGTTCGATGCCCGCGGCGAGCAGGACCGCGTCCCGGGCCCTGCTGGTGAGCCCACTGGTCCGGCCCTGCCGAAGCAAGCTCACTGACCGATGCAACGGACCGGGAGCTCCGTTCCGTCCAGGATTCGTGGACACCAAGAAGCTGCTCGTCGTCCTCTGCGCCCTGGTCGGCTTGGCCTGCGGGGCCGGCAGCTCCGCCGCGCGGGAACACCCCGCCGTGACCTCGCCGACGCTGGTCCAGCCCGCGCCGGTGCGGCAGCCACAGGCGCCGCAGACATCCCAGGCAACTCAGGCACCGCCGGTATCCCCGGTACCTCAGCCATCCCCGGCACCTCAGGCGCCCGCGAAGTCCTCGGGCTCGGTCGAGCTGGGGGAGACCGTCGTCCTCAAGGCCGGTGATACCGCCGAGGTCGCTTCGAAGGACGTCAGTGTCCGGTTCGCCAGGCTGGTGTCCGATTCCCGGTGCGCCGCGGGCATGGTCTGCGTCTGGGAAGGAGAGGCCGTGGTCGAACTGACCCTGGCCGAACCCCGACGCGGTGAGCGGACGACTGTGGAACTCGCCTCCACCGGACGGGGCGGCAGGCAGTCCGTCGAGTTCGCCGCTTGCCGGGTGGACCTGGTCGCCGTGAGTTCGGGGGGCGACCAAGTCACCCTGCGGGTCTCGAAGGTGTCGTGAGCGCTCAGGGCGGCGGCTGAGCGCCCCTCTAGCCCCCTCAGTCACACCAGCCACGGCGCCGCCGCGTGAAGGCCCCCTTCCCTCGGCTCAGCCGAGGAAACTCGACCTTCACACCTTCCCCAGTACAGGAAGGCCCCCTTCCTTGCGGGAGAAGCTATATCCAGCCGG
>NZ_JBFBBY010000178.1:0-13947 GCF_040682875.1 Amycolatopsis sp. NPDC051071
ACGCCACAACGCCCGCGACTTCACCCGACCACTAACACTACTCGGAATCACCCACTGACCAGCCACAACGACTTTGCCGGGGCCCTGGCGCCTAGGTACAGGAAGGGGGCCTTCATGTACTTGGGTCGCGCGTGAAGGCCCCCTTCCCTCGGCTCAGCCGAGGGAAGGAGTCCTTCACGCGCAACCGCTGCACCTGGGGCCACAGCGGAGATCCTGAATGTAGTGAAGGGCTCTTGCTACCTTCAGGGTAGGCAAGGAGTCCTTCACGGACCTGACCCGCGATCAGCCGCAGCCAAATCCAGTAGGTACCTAAGACACTCTTGGCTCCTACCCGAATCGCCACTCACGACCCAACCGACACCTCGCCTACTTGAGCTCCGCTGACGTCTTCCCCAAAATCCGCCGTGCCACGATAAGCTGCTGGATCTGCTGTGTGCCCTCGAAAATGTCCAGGATCTTCGCGTCCCGGCTCCACTTCTCCAGCAGCGATTCCTCGGTGTAGCCCAAGGTTCCGGCCAGTTCGACGCATTTGAGCGTGATCTCGACGACCGAGCGGCCCGCCTTCGCCTTGGCCATCGAGGCCTGCAGCGAGTTCGGCTTGCGGTTGTCGGCCATCCACGCCGATTCCATGGTCAGCAGGTACGCCGATTCGTAATCGGCTTCGAGTTGCAGGAAGGTCGCCGCGGCCGCGTGCTGGCTGTGCACCGGCTTGTCGTAGTCGATGACCACACCGGCGTCGGTGAGGATCTTCCTGGTCTCCTCCAGCGCGGCGCGTGCGACGCCGATGGCCATGGCAGCGACCAGCGGGCGGGTGTTGTCGAAGGTCTGCATGACCCCGGCGAAACCCTTGGCGGTGTCGATTTCCGGCGTGCCGAGGAGGTTCTCCTTGGGCACGCGGACGTTTTCGAAGCGCAGCACGGCGGTGTCGGAGGCGCGGATGCCGAGTTTGTGCTCGACGCGCACGACCTCGAAGCCGGGTGTGCCCTTCTCGACGACGAACGACTTGATCGCCGCGCGGCCCTTCGTCTTGTCCAGGGTGGCCCAGACGACGACGGCGTCGGCGCGCTCGCCGGCGGTGACGAAGATCTTCTCACCGTTGATCACGTACTCGTCGCCGTCGAGGCGTGCGGTGGCGGTGATCGCGGCGGAATCCGAGCCGCAGTCCGGTTCGGTGATAGCCATCGCGGCCCACAGCCCGGAGAACTTCTTGAGCTGTTCGTCCGTGGCGACCGAGCCGATGGCGGCGTTGCCGAGCCCCTGCCGCGGCATCGACAGCAGCAGACCGACGTCACCCCAGCACATCTCGATCGTGCCGAGCACGATGTTGAGGTTGGCACCGTTGCGGTTGCCCGGCTTCTCGTTCTTCTCCGACCGGCGGACGCCCGCCGCACCCGCGCCGCCCTCGCCGGAGGAGTTCAGCCCGTCCAGCAGCGCGGCGAACATGTCCAGTTCGGCCGGGTAGGTGTGCTCGGCACGGTCGTACTTGCGTGAGATCGGCCGGAACACCTCGGCCGCGGCCTGGTACGCCTGGTTGATCAGGGTGCCGGCCTTCTTCGGAACCTCAAGGTTGATCATGATTGCCTTTCGAAAGCCTAAAGGAGGACGGCGCCTTCCATCACACCGATCGCGCGGAGGTCGCGGTACCAGCGTTCGACGGGGTGTTCCTTGACGAAGCCGTGCCCGCCGAGCAGTTGCACGCCGGCGCTGCCGATCTGCATTCCTTTGTCGGCGGCCAGTTTCCGGGCCAGCGCGACCTCGCGGGCGTACGGCTTGCCTTGTTCGGCGCGGGCGGCGGCGCGCAGCGTGACCAGCCGCAGGCCCTCCAGTTCGATGGCGATGTCGGCCACCGAGAACGCGACGGCCTGCCGGTGGCTCACCGGTTCACCGAACGCCTTGCGCTCGTTGACGTAAGGCACCACGTAGTCGAGGACGGCCTTCGCGGTACCGGCGGCCAATGCCGCCCAGCCGAGCCGCGAGAGCCGGACGACCTCGGTGAAGACCTCCGCCTTGCCACCGCCGAGCAGTGCTCCGGCCGGTAGCGTGACTTTCTCCAGGTGCAGCTTGCCGGTGGCCGCGCCGCGCAGACCCATCGCGGGCTCGGACTCGATGGTGACTCCGGCGTTGGACGACTCCACGAGGAACAGCGCGGGACCCCGGCCATCCAGATCGGCCGAAACGATGAACAGTTCGGCGTCCGCCGCGCGGGGGACCAGCGACTTCACGCCGTCGAGCTGGTAGCCCTTCGGCGTGCGGCGGGCTTTGGTGGCAAGCTTGAACGGGTCGAACAACGCCGTCCGCTCCTGCAGCGCGAGTGCCGCGGCCGGGACGTTCTCGCCGACGAACGCGGGCAGGTAGTCCGCCTGCTGCTGCTCGTCGCCGTAGGACACCAGCGCCGTGCTGACCGCGGACGGTGCGAGCACCGCGACCGCCAGGCCGAGGTCGCCGTGCGCGAGGGCCTCGGCGACCAGCGCGTTCGTGACGACCGAACGTTCGGTGCCGACGCCACCCAGCTCCTCGGGGATGCCGACCAGCGAGATGCCGAGTTCGGCGGCACGGCTCAGCAGGCCTTCGGGCGCGCTGAGCTTCGCGTCGGCGTCGGCCGCCGCGGGCCGCAGCTGCTCGGCCGCGAACTCCGTCACGGTCTCGACGATGAGCTGCTGATCCTCACTCGGGGTGAGGTCGAACAGGCCCGTGTCCTCCGGCGGCGTGAGCCGCGCGGGCTTGCCGAGCTTCTGCGCGGACTTGAACGTCCTGCCTGCCGCCCCGGCGACCCGGAAACCACTCCGCGTCCCGGCGCTGACCAGGTTCTGCACGGGCTTCCGCAGTCCGGCCCGTTCAATGACCTTGCTCCCGGCCAGCCGGGTGAGCGCGGACAGGCCGAAGCCCATCGCGTCTCGTTTCCTAGGCGCACCCACGGTGAGTCTCCCTGCCTCGCGTACCTACTCGTCAGTAGGTTAACTCCCCTTGGGCGGATGCGCTACCAGGGGGGAGGCGAACGTCACGCTCGTGAGTGATTTGGGTCGTTAGAACGACCCAAATCACTCACGAGCTTGCGCCTCTCGAACGTCACCAGCCCCACCGCCGCGGCCGCCACGATGCCGACGAGGGCAATCGCCGGGACCAGTTCCAGCAACGGCGTCGCGGCCAGCAGGACCACCGCGAGCACCAGCCGCCGCACGTTCCACGAGCCCAGGTTCCGGCGCCGCAGCCCGCTCAGCGCGATCAGATACAGCGCGAGCCCGCCGGTGAGTGCCCAGATCGGCGTCCCGTGCAGGCCGTCGGACAGGCTGTGGTGTCCGGTGTCGGACACGTACAGCAGCGACTTCTTCAGCCCCAGCGCCACGAGCACGATGCCGGCGATCAGCGGAAGGTGCAGGAACGTGTAGGTGTCCGTCCCGATCCGCACCCGTTCCACGCCGTCCGCGTGCTTCAGGTTGTGCTCGGACACGTGCGCGACGACGGCGAAGTACATCCACCACATCGCGGAAGCCAGCATGAGCCCGAAGACGGCGGCCAGCGTGATCGGCCAGGACATCGGATACGAGGTGATCCCGATGCCGATCGCCACGATCGACTCACCCAGCGCGATGATCACGATCAGCCCGAAGCGTTCGGAGAAGTGGCCGGGCTGGTGCAGCCGCCAGTCCGAGGAGCGCGTCCGGAAGACGTTGACGTAGTCGGCCAGCAACGCGACGGCCCAGATACCGAGCTGCACCCAGCCGGAGAAGAACGCCGCGACGGTCAGCAGCGCGACACTCGGCAGCAGGCCGGCGAACATCCTCAGGATCACCTTGCGCAGCTCCGGGTCCGTCTGTGCGGCACCGAAGTACGCGACCAGATGCAGCAGTCGCACGAGGAAGTAGCAGCCGACGAACATCAGCGGCGCGTACAACCCGCCCGGGAGATCGGTGAACGCCTCCGGGATGGTCAGCGAGACCAGGAACATCGTCCCCATCGCGGCGAACATTGCCAGCTGCGCGATGCCGCGGTCGACGTGCAGGGTGTTGGCCAGCCAGGCGTAGCCGCACCAGCACCACCACAGCACGGCGATGATGGCCACCCCCTGCCCGATGCCGAGCGGGCTGAGGTGATCGGCCATCAGCTGTGTGGTCTGGGTGATGGCGTAGACGAAGACGAGGTCGAAGAAGAGCTCCAGCGGGGAGACCTTGTGGTCTTCGTCCCGGGTCACCAGATGCAGAGGCACGCGCACATCGTGCTCTTCACTCCTTGGCGGTACACGCGAGTTTGCTAAGAGCTGACTTTCAGGACGGCGTGCATCAGCGTCGTCAGCTCCGCCTCGATGTTCGGACGCCCGTTAACCCGGCGGGTGCGCGCGAGGTCGTTCGCGATGGTCAGCGCCGCGTGCACGGTGATCTTCACTTCGCGCAGGCTCAGTTCCGGACGGACGTCGGAAGCCAGCGCGATCCAGCGCGCGACGTAGTCCCGCTGGACCCGG
The DNA here is from genome assembly GCF_040682875.1 of Amycolatopsis sp. NPDC051071. Classification (NCBI taxonomy): domain Bacteria; kingdom Bacillati; phylum Actinomycetota; class Actinomycetes; order Pseudonocardiales; family Pseudonocardiaceae; genus Amycolatopsis; species Amycolatopsis sp. NPDC051071. The sequence continues at coordinate 4,457 of NZ_JBFBBY010000178.1, forward strand.
AGCAGGTCCGCCTTGTCGCGTTCCGGTAACTCCATGGGACTGCCGGAGAAGGACACCAGCAACTCGGGCGTGTGCAGCAGGGTGTGCACGTAGGACGCCGCCAGCCTGCGCAACGCGTCGCGTTCGTCGTCGGTCCGCAGGGCGCGTTCCGCGGCGGTGGCCAGCCGGTCCGCCGCGCGGTGCCCGATCGCCACCATCAGCGCGGCCTTGCTGGGGAAGTGCCGGTACACGCTGGGTCCGGCGATCCCGGCCGCCGCGCCGATCTCCTCCATACTCACCGCGCGGAATCCGCGCCGCCCGAACAGCCCGGTCGCGGCGGCGAGGAGCTGTTCGCGCCGGGACGGCTCGCCGAGCGCGATCGACGGCGTCTCGGGGGATGGCTCGGCTGGCTCGGGAAGTGTGACATGCAGCACCGACTCGGCCAGCTGCACGAGGATCTGCGCGAAGCGTTTCTTCGCCACGGATGTGTGGTGCACGGACACACTGCCGAAGACGCTCAGCCCCGCCCAGCAGAGCAATTCGGCGTCGCCCGCGGTCAGTTCGGGACGCAGGGAGAGCAGCGCCTTCGTCCACGCCGCGAGCACCGCGCCGGACCGGCGGCGGATCTCCCGTCGGCCCTCCTGAGGCAGATGTCTGCCCTCCCAACGCCACAACGCGGCGACCTCCCGCCGCTCGACGGCTTGCGCGGCGAGCGTCCCGAGCAGGGCGTCGACCTGGGCGGGGACCGGGATGTCGACGGCGGCGAGCGTCTCGGTGGTGGCCGTCTCCATGTCGTCGATGCCGGATAGGACGACGTAGGACAGCACCGCCTGCTTGTCCGCGAAATGCCGGTACAGCGCCGGCCCGGTGATCCCGGCCGCGGCGGCGATGTCGTTGATCCCGACCCCGTGGAACCCGCGGGCACGGAAGAGCTCCGCGGCGAGGCCTGCCAGTTGGGCCTTGCGGTCGCGCGGTCGGGCTGAACGCTCGGTCGGGTGATCCATAGGTGAACCCACGATAGCGCCGGTTGCGTGGATCGCAACCCATTGACACCATGGGGTTATCGCGGTTTATGTTAATCAGCATTAGCATGACTACTGGCCGGTACGATCCGGCTGTGTTCATCCTTGATACAGCGCCGTACGCGGAGGAGTTTTTCTGTGAGTAGCGAGGCCTACATCTACGAGGCGATCCGTACGCCTCGCGGCAAGAACAAGGGCGGTGCCCTCCACGGCACCAAGCCGGTCGATCTCGTGGTCGGCCTCATCGAGGAACTGAAGGTCCGGTACCCGAACCTCGACCCCGCCGTGATCGACGACGTCGTCCTCGGCGTGGTGTCCCCGGTCGGCGAGCAGGGCGCCGTGATCGCGCGCACCGCCGCGCTGAACGCCGGCCTGCCCCAGTCGGTGGCGGGTGTACAGCTGAACCGCTTCTGCGCCTCCGGCCTCGAAGCCACCAACACCGCCGCGCAGAAGGTGCGCTCCGGCTGGGACCAGCTGATCATCGCCGGCGGCGTCGAGTCGATGTCGCGGGTGCCGATGGGCTCCGACGGCGGCGCGCTGTTCATGGACCCCGCCACCGCCTACGACAACTACATCGTCCCGCAGGGCACCGGCGCCGACCTGATCGCGACCATCGAGGGCTTCTCCCGCGAGGACGTCGACGCGTGGGCCGTCCGCTCCCAGGAGAAGGCCGAAGCGGCCTGGTCCGGCGGCTACTTCGCGAAGTCCGTCGTCCCGGTGAAGGACATCAACGGCGTCACGATCCTGGACCACGACGAGCACCGCCGCCCCGGCAGCACCGTGGAGGGCCTCGGCAAGCTCAAGCCCGCCTTCGAGACCATCGGTGAGCTGGGCGGCTTCGACGCCGTCGCGCTGCAGAAGTACCACTCGGTCGAGAAGATCAACCACGTCCACACCGGCGGCAACTCGTCCGGCATCGTCGACGGCGCCGCCGTGGTCCTGGTCGGCAACGAGCAGATCGGCAAGGACTTCGGCCTGACCCCGCGCGCCCGCATCGTGGCGACCGCGACCGTCGGTTCCGAGCCCACGATCATGCTCACCGGCCCGACCCCGGCCACCGAAAAGGTTCTCAAGATCGCCGGTCTCACCCCGGACGACATCGACCTGTGGGAGCTGAACGAGGCCTTCGCCTCGGTCGTCCTCAAGTGGATCAAGGACCTGCACCTCGACGAGGAGAAGGTCAACGTCAACGGCGGCGCCATCGCGATGGGGCACCCGCTGGGTGCCACCGGCGCGATGCTGGTCGGCACCGTCGTCGACGAGCTGGAACGTCGTCAGGCGCGCCGCGCCCTGGTCACCCTGTGCATCGGCGGCGGCATGGGCGTCGCGACCATCATCGAGCGGGTCTGAGGAAGAGACAATGACTGAAGCGAAGACCATCCGCTGGGAGCAGGACGCCGACGGCATCGTCGTGCTGACCCTGGACGACCCGAAGCAGTCCGCCAACACGATGAACACCGACTTCCGCGAGTCGCTCGGCGTGATCGTGGATCGCCTGGAGGCGGAGAAGGACAGCATCACCGGTGTCGTCCTCACCTCGGCCAAGAAGACCTTCTTCGCCGGTGGTGACCTCAACGACCTGATCAAGGCCAAGCCGGAGAACGCGGCCGAGATCACCGAGAGCAGCGCCCTGATGAAGGGCCAGATGCGACGGCTCGAGCAGCTGGGCAAGCCGGTCGTGGCCGCCATCAACGGCGCCGCGCTCGGCGGCGGCCTCGAACTCGCGCTCGCGACGCACCATCGCATCGCGGCCGACGTCAAGGGCAGCCAGATCGGCCTCCCCGAGGTCACCCTCGGCCTGCTCCCCGGCGGCGGTGGCGTCGTCCGCACCGTCCGCCTGCTGGGCATCCAGAGCGCGCTGCTGAACGTCCTGCTGCAGGGCCAGCGGCACCGCCCGGCCAAGGCGAAGGAGCTCGGCCTCGTGCACGAGCTCGTCGGCACCGTCGAGGAACTGGTCCCGGCCGCGAAGGCGTGGATCAAGGCCAACCCCGAGGCCGGTGTGCAGCCGTGGGACGTCAAGGGCTACAAGATCCCGGGCGGCACCCCGTCGAACCCGAGCTTCGCGGCGAACCTGCCCGCGTTCCCGGCGAACCTGCGCAAGCAGATCAAGGGCGCGAACATGCCCGCCCCGCGTGCGATCCTGGCCGCGGCGATCGAGGGCTCGCAGGTCGACTTCGACACCGCGATCACCGTCGAGACCCGCTACTTCATCAGCCTCGCCACCGGCCAGGTCTCGAAGAACATGACGAAGGCGTTCTTCTTCGACCTGCAGAGCATCAACTCCGGCGGCTCGCGTCCGGACGGCTTCGAGAAGTTCACCGCCAAGAAGGTCGGCGTCGTCGGCGCGGGCATGATGGGCGCCGCGATCGCGTACGTCTCGGCGAAGGCCGGTATCGACGTCGTGCTCAAGGACGTCACCCTCGAAGGCGCCGAAAAGGGCAAGGGTTACGCGGCCAAGATCGAGGCGAAGGCACTCTCCCGCGGCAAGACCACGCAGGAGAAGTCCGACGCGCTGCTCGCCAAGATCAAGCCGACCGACAAGGCGGAGGACTTCGCCGGCGTCGACTTCGTGATCGAGGCCGTCTTCGAGAGCGTCGAGCTGAAGCACAAGGTGTTCCAGGAGATCGAGGGCTTCGTCAACCCCGACGCCGTGCTCGGCTCCAACACCTCCACGCTGCCGATCACCTCGCTCGCCGAGGGCGTTCAGCGGACAGAGGACTTCATCGGGATCCACTTCTTCTCGCCGGTGGACAAGATGCCGCTGGTCGAGATCATCTGCGGTGAGAAGACGTCGCCCGCCACGCTGGCGAAGGTCTTCGACTACACGCTGCAGATCAAGAAGACCCCGATCGTCGTCAACGACAGCCGCGGCTTCTTCACTTCGCGTGTCATCGGCACTTTCATCAACGAAGCCGTCGCCGCGCTGGGCGAGGGTGTCGAGCCCGCCTCGATCGAGCAGGCCGGTTCGCAGGCCGGGTACCCGGCCCCGCCGCTGCAGCTGATGGACGAGCTGACCCTGACGCTGCCGCGCAAGATCCGCAAGGAGACGCGTGAGGCGATCGAGGCGGCCGGTGGCACCTGGGCGCCGCACGCTTCCGAGGCCGTCATCGACACGATGCTCGACGAGTACGACCGCAAGGGCCGTTCCACCGGCTCGGGCTTCTACGACTACGACGAAGCGGGCAAGCGGACCGGTCTCTGGCCGGGACTGCGCGACGCGTTCAAGTCGGGCAGTGCCGAGGTTCCCTTCGAGGACCTCAAGGAGCGCATGTTGTTCGCCGAGGCGCTCGAGACCGTGAAGTGCTTCGACGAAGGTGTGCTGACCACCATCGCCGACGCCAACATCGGCTCGATCTTCGGTATCGGCTTCCCGGCGTGGACCGGTGGCGTCATCCAGTACATCAACCAGTACCAGGGTGGCCTGCAGGGCTTCGTCGACCGCGCTCGTGAGCTCGCGGAGCGCTACGGCGACCACTTCACCCCACCCGCTTCGCTGGTCGAGAAGGCCGCGAAGGGCGAGATCTACGAATAACCCCGTGCCATGAACGGCCCGTTACTTGCAAAATTCGCAAGTAACGGGCCGTTCGTGGCATCCGGGGACTAACGAACGAAGGGTTCCAGTGCCACGTGGGGCAGCCGCCAGGACGGCCACCGCGAGCCCCCGAGCCGAACTGCGGTCGAAGTTCAGCAGGAAGGCGCCGAACACCAGGATCACCGCCGCCGTGAACACCCCGGCGGTGGTGGTCAGCCCTTCGCGGGCGTCGCTCTTTCTCGTGCATCCGTGACACCAGGAACACCTGGTAGTCCATGGAAAGCCGAACATCTCTCTCGCGAGGATCATCACCGGCGCGAGGGCTTCGATCGGTCCTGACTGTGCCGCGAACGGGCTGTCGCCGAACACCGCCGTCATGACGCCGACGACTACCAGCACGGACAGCGGCAACCGGTCGCCGACGGCGTCCGCGAAGGCCTGGCGGGTGGTCGACGTCTCGGGGTTCGTTCCTCAGGAAAGCCACCACATGAGAGTAGCGCGATCCGGCGTGATTGACAAAACCGATTTTTACGTTCAAACTTATTTTTGTGATCGAGGGTGTGACGCTGTGAAAGATGTGGAGTACCTGGAGCGGCTGGATCAGGCGGAGGCGTTGCTGAAGCCGCAGCGGGTGGACGTCCTGCGGCAATTGGCGGAGCCGCGGTCCTGTACCGAGGTGGCGACGGCGCTGGGGCAGACGCCGCAACGGGTCTACTACCACGTGAAACGCCTGGTGGAAGCCGGTCTCGTGACGCAGGTGTCGGAACGCAGGGTGCGCGGCATCAGTGAGGGTGTGTACCAGGCGAGCGCGCGTTCGTACTGGTTGTCGCCGGGACTGGTCGGCCGGATCGGCCCGCGGGCGGTGCGGGACGAACTGAGCCTTGGGTACCTGGTGGACCTCATGGAGGAGGTCCAGGCCGACATCGCCGCGCTCGACCGGGCCGCACCGGAACTGCCGTCGATCGGCGTCTCCGGTGAGATCCGGGTGGAACCGGAGCGGCGCCAGGAGTTCCTCGACGAAGTGAAGACGACTTTGCAAGACCTGTTCACGCGCTACGGCGGAGCGGAAGGCGATGCCTTCAAACTCGCCGTGGCCTGCTACCCGAAGGGAGAACCCCGTGGCTGAGCCACAGAAGTTCCGGATCCGCGTGCGCGCGCCGATCCACGAGGTCTGGCACGCGCTGACCGATGCCGGGTCCATGCGGATCTGGCTCTCCGAGCACGCCGTGGCCGACTTGCCGCGCCGGTACGAGTTCTGGGGCCGCTACACGCCGGCGGGTGACGCGCCGTCCCAGAAGTTGCTGACGGCCGAAGACAACGTCCTGAAGTACGCCTGGAAGATCGGAGGCACCGAAACCGTCGTCGAATTCAAGCTGGTGGAGGACGGGGAAGGGACGGTGATCGACTTCAGCCAGACCGGCCTGCCGGATTTCGAGGCGCTGCTCGCGGACCCCGATTCGCCGCTCGGCATGGTGCACACGTTCTGGGCGCTGTCGGTCTCGAACCTCGTCGACCACGTCGAGGGCCGTCCGATCACCGCCCGGTGCGATCTCACTTCCCCGCTGATGCGTGAGGAAGTACGGATTGACGCGCCGCGAGGGGAGGTCTACGCCTCGATCGCCGATCCCGCGGTGTTCACCCGCTGGTTCGGTGCGCGGATCGAGGCCGAGCCTCACGTCGGCGGTCGCTGGGCGATGGGCTCGCTGGAGATGGATCCGAGGCCGGCGAAGATCGTCGACCTGATACCGGACGGCAAGATGGCGCTCGCCTACGAGGACGGCATCGTCGCCACCTGGGAGCTCGAAGATTCCGGCGGTGGCACGAAACTCACGTTCGTCCAAAGTGGATTCTCCGACGAGAAGCCGCCGTACGGCTCGTGGATGGGCTGGCTCAGCGGCCTGGCGGAACTGCGACGCTTCCACGAGATCGACACCTGGAGCCCGATGTGGGTCGACGTCTATCTGGAAGGGACACCCGAAGGCCTCGTCACACTCGACGGGAAGTAGGCGGATCCGATGTTGCTCGAAGGCAGGAACGCGATCGTCTACGGAGCGGCGGGCGGAATCGGGAGCGCGGTGTCCCGCGGGTTCGCCAGGGAGGGTGCGACAGTGCACCTTACCGGCCGCACGCTGAAGAAGCTCGACGCCTTGGCCGAGGGAATCCGTTCAGCGGGTGGAAAAGCCGAGACCGCGGAGTTCGACGCGCTCGACGAAACGGCCATCGACGAGCATGCCGCCGCCGTGGCCGCTTCGGCAGGCAGTGTCGACATCTCGATGAACGTGATCACGCACAACGACGTCCAGGGCACCCCTCTGGTCGAGATGTCGTTGGCGGACCTCGAAAGCCCGGTCCGGACAGCGGTGCGGACAAACTTCCTGACCGCGCGGGCGGCGGCCCGGCAGATGATCGGGCAGGGCTCCGGGTGATCCTGATGTTCGGCGGTGACGGCGATCCGTTGCCGGGCTACCACCTCGGCGGACTGCAGGTCGCGTTCAGCGCGATGGAGGCGTTGCGGCGCGGGCTGGCCTGCGAACTCGGCCCGGCCGGGATCCGCGTCGTGACCCTGCGCACCGGCGGGATCCCGGAGACGATTCCCGCGGGTGCCGGACTCGACGACGCCATACGCGACATGGCCGAGTCCACGATGCTCAAACGGACGGCGACACTGGAGGATGTCGCCCGCGTCGCCGCCTTCGCGGCGTCGGATCACGCACGCAGTATGACGGCGACGGCACTGAACATCAGTTGCGGCACGATGGTCGACTGACCCTCCTTTCAGCTGTAACACCGGCGAACGATCTCCCGACTACGCGGCACTACACGTGCCGAGGGAGTCCGTTATGCCGAAGAACGCACTGAAGCTGGGTATGGCACTGGCGATCGGTCTCCTGGTCGCCGGAGGCTGCGGCGTCGAGACCGAGCCGACAAGCCGGGTCACGCCGCAAAGCAGTACGGCTCAAACGTCGTCGATACCGACCAGCAGCTGGGCCCCGCCCACAACCACACCCCAACAGCTCGTCGCGCCGACCACGGCTCCGGTCGAGTCGCCGACGGCGGTCAAGGTGCCCGCGCCGGTCGAGACGCCAAAGCCGACACCACGCCCGAAAGCGACGAGTGTGGCCAAAGCGCCGAATCCCGTGGACTGCGGCGGCGATTACTACCGCAACACCGATGGCAACTGCGTCCACCGGCCGGCGACCGGCCCAGGCGCGTCCAATGGAGCAACAGCCCTGTGCAAGGACGGTTCCTATAGCTACAGCCAGAATCGCCGCGGCACCTGTTCAGGGCACGGTGGGGTGCGCAGCTGGCTGTGATCCCGTCGGTCAACCGTTCACTTGAGAGGATGGTGCTGTGTAAGGTCGGATCATGGGACGCGCATGGTGAAACCGGTCGGCCGGGCACCTTCGCCCCGGGTCTTCGTCGTCGTGCTCGCCACCTGCGGTCTGGTGGCCTCGTTCATGCAGACGCTCGTCGTCCCGCTGATCCCGGCGTTTCCCCGCCTGCTCAACGCTTCCCCCGCCGACGCGTCGTGGGTGGTCACGGTGACCCTGGTCGCCGGAGCCGTGGTGATGCCGGTGAGCGGCAGGCTCGGCGACCTCTACGGTAAACGCAGGTTGTTGCTCATCAGCCTGGGTTTCCTGGTCGCCGGTTCGGTCGTCTCCGCGCTGACCAGTTCGCTCGCGCTGATGGTCGTCGGCCGTGGCCTGCAGGGCTGCGCGATGGGTGCGATCCCGCTGGGAATCAGCATCATGCGTGACGAACTCCCGCCCGAACGCGTCGGTGCCGCGATCTCGGTGATGAGCTCGACGCTCGGCGTCGGCGGCGCGATCGGGCTGCCGGTGTCGGCGCTCGTCGCGCAGAACGCAGACTGGCACGTCCTCTTCTGGGCGTCGGCGGGGCTCGGGCTGGTCTGCGGCCTGCTGATCCTGTTCGTCGTGCCGGAGTCGCCGGTGAAGACACCCGCGCCGTTCGACTACCTCGGCGCCCTGGGGCTGACGGCCGGGTTGGTCTGCCTGCTGTTGCCGATCGTCAAGGGTGGCGAATGGGGCTGGGGCAGCGGCCGCACACTCGGGTTCGCGGGTGCCGCGGTGGCAATCCTGCTGATCTGGGGCGCGTACCAACTGCGCCGCCGCGATCCGCTGGTGGACCTGCGGGTCTCCGCGCGACGTCCGGTGCTGTTCACGAACCTCGCGTCGATCATGATCGGTTTCGCGCTGTACTCGATGGCACTGTCGTTCCCGCAGTTGCTGCAGGCACCCGCGTCGACCGGCTACGGCCTCGGCCTGACGATGGTGCAGGCCGGGCTCTGCCTGGCACCGAACGGGCTGGTCATGTTCATGCTGTCGCCGGTGTCGGCCCGCCTGATCACCCGCTACGGCCCGCGCGCGACGCTGATGACCGGTGCCGTCGTCATCTCGGCCGGATACCTGTTCGCGACCCTGTTGATGGACAACGCCTTCGAGCTGATCACCGCGTCGATCATCATCGGCGGCGGGGTCGGTATCGCCTACGCGGCGATGCCCGCCCTGATCATGGGCTCGGTCCCGGTCAGCGAAACCGCGTCCGCGAACGGCCTGAACTCGCTGATGCGGTCCGTCGGGACGGCGACCTCCAGCGCGGTCATGGCGACCATGCTCGCGTCGCTGGCGATCTCCGTCGGCGGGGTTTCGGTCCCGTCCGCGGACGGTTTCCGGATGAGCTTCATCGTCGCCGCCGGTGCCGCGCTGCTGGGACTCGTCCTGACCGCGATCGTCCCGGTGAGGCAGCGGGAAAAAGAACTCGTGAGTGATCCGGCTCGTTAGCCAACAGCGTCAAGACCCCTCCGACCCAGTACATGAAGGCCCCCTTCCTTGCGCCTAGCGCCAGGGCCCCGGCAAAGTCGGTTGTGGCTGGTTGGTGGTCAGAGTCCGAGTAGTTGTAGTGGTCGGGTGTGGTCGCGGGCGTTGTGGCGTAGTCCG